>CAZDSL010000214.1:0-5434 GCA_964507655.1 uncultured Mycobacteriaceae bacterium
CCGCCGCCAGCGCGCGCGCCCACGGCAGCCCGCCGCCGTCGTGCACCGCGCGCCACACCGCCTCGAGCCACTCGGCGCGCCGGCCGGCCCGGTCGCGCTCGGGCACGTACGCGGACAGCGCCTCGTCGGCGTTGGCGAGCGCCGAGGCGAGCAGCGCCGTGTTGGTCTCGGACGGGCCGTGCGTGCGCACAGTCTGCAGGTACCGGGCCGGATCGAGCTCGCCGTCGCGCGTCGCGTTCCACAGCGCCGACCAGATCTGCGCGCGGGCGAGCGGGTCGGCGACGTCGCCCAGGTGCAGCTCGACGGCCTCGAGTGACGCGCCGTCCAGGCGGACCTTGGCGTAGGTGAGGTCGTCGTCGTTGAGCAGGATCAGCGGGGCGGGGGCCGGCTCGACGACGACGGAGGGCGCGTCGCCGGGCAGCTCCGCGTCGAGCCGCGACACGGGCTCGAGCGCGCCGCGCGGTGCGCCCGGGCCCGGCACGAAGCCCCCGGCCACGTCGTAGCTCCCCACCCCGAAGCGGTGCGGGCGCGGATCGGTCTGCGCGATCACGGCGACCGGTCCGGGGCCGCGCTCGAGCGTCAGCGTCGACACCCCGCTGGTCTGCAGCCACGCCCGCGACCAGCCGTCGAGGTCGCGGCCCGACGCCGCCGACAGCTCGGCCAGCAGGTCGGCGAGCGTGGTGTTGCCGAACTCGTGCGCGCGAAAGTAGCGGCGCGCGCCCGCGAAGAACGCCTCGCGCCCCACGTATGCGACGAGCTGCTTGAGCACCGCGGCGCCCTTGGCGTAGGTGATGCCGTCGAAGTTGAGCTTCGCGGCCTCGAGGTCGGGGATGTCGGCGACGATCGGGTGCGTGGTGGGCAGCTGGTCCTGCTTGTAGGCCCACGCCTTGCGCCGGTCGGCGAACGCCACCCACGCGTCGGCGAACTCCGTGGCCTCCGCGCAGGCGAGCGTGCCCATGTAGTCGGCGAACGACTCCTTGAGCCACAGGTCGTCCCACCAGCGCATCGTCACCAGGTCGCCGAACCACATGTGCGCCATCTCGTGCAGGATCGTCGTGGCCCGCGCCTCGTACTGGGCGACGGTGGCCTCGCCGCGGAAGACGTAGCGCTCGGTGAAGGTGACGCAGCCGGGGTTCTCCATGGCGCCCAGGTTGTATTCGGGCACGAAGACCTGGTCGTACTTGCCCCACGGATACGGGTAGGCGAAGGCGTCGTGGAAGAAGTCGAGCCCCCGGCGGGTCACCTCGAGGATCGCGTCGGCGTCGAGGTGCCGGGCCAGCGACGCGCGGCACAGCACGCCCAGCGGCACGGTGAGCGCGGACCCGTCCGGCCCCGCGCCCGCCCTGCTCCACTCGCCGTCGACCCGGTGGTAGGGCCCGGCGGCGATCGCCGTGATGTAGGTGGAGATCGGCAGGGTGGGCGCGAACTCCACGCGCACCAGCCCCGGGCCGGCGGGCGCCGTCCGCTCCGCGGCCCGGTTGGAGACGACCTCCCAGCCCTCGGGCGCGGTGACGGCGAACGTGAACGGCGCCTTCATGTCGGGCTGCTCGAAACACGGGAAGACGCGGCGGCAGTCGGCCGGCTCGTACTGGGTGTACAGGTAGACCGCGCCGTCGACGGGATCGGTGAACCGGTGCAGCCCCTCGCCCGAGCGGCTGTAGCGGGCCGTCGCCGTCACCCGCACCGTGCACCGGCCGGGCAGGGCGCGCAGGGCGAGGCGGGCGCCGTCGTACTCCACGGGCGCGGGCGTGCCGTCCACCGTCAGCGACGCGACCCCGTCGCCGAGGAAGTCGAGCCACGTGTCGCCGTGCGCGTCGAGGTCGATCTCGGCGGTGACCGGGAAGCCGCCGACGGTGGTGTCCGGCGCCGCGGCGAGGTCGAGTGCGACGCGGTAGCCGAGGACGTCGATCTGCGCCGATCGCGCGGCCGTCTCGTCGCGGGTGAGGTTCGCGGTGCTCGGTTGGGCCATGCACCGATCCTGCCATTCCCGGGGCCCGGCCCACCGCCGTCGGGGGCGGGGCCGGGGCGGGGCGGGGTGGTCAGGGCTGGGGTGGTCGGGGCTGGGGCGGTCAAGGCTGGGGTGGTCAGGCCCCCGGGGTCAGGGCGCGGGAGTGCGCGTCACCACGGGGGCCGCCCGGCCAGGACGTTGCCGAGCATCACCGAGCCGCCGGCGAGCACCGAGAACACCGTCGCCGCCACGATCGCCACCGCCAGCAGCGGATCACTGTCGTCCATCGCCTCGCTCCTCTCCGGGCGCCCGCCCGGGCGCACATCTGAATGCTTCCTGTTTCAGCTTCATCGCCGCGGCGGAACGGGGCGTTTCACCCGGGAGCGGAGTGGGGCCCGGACGGCGGGGCCCGGGCGACGGCGCTCAGCCGCGCATCGCCAGCGCCTGCTGCATGAGCCCGAAGACGTAGTTCTGCTCGATCACGCCGATCGGCTCGCCCGACACCATCTGGAACACCAGCACGCTCGCGTCGGACGCGTCGGAGCCGGCCACCAGCCAGCTGCCGGCGAGGCGCCCCGGCGCGCTGCCGCCCTTGAACGCCACGTAACCGGCGTCGACCGGCACGCCCGGATTCTGCGCGAGGATCTCGCGGATCGGCGCCGCGGCACCCGTGGCCTGGCGCTGCAGCGCGACGTGGGCGCGGCAGATGTCGGCCGCGGAGGCGTACCAGCCGATGCCGCCGGGCGCGCGCGGGGTGTCCATCAGCGCCGTCATGTCGACGCCGTCGAGCGAGCGGGTGTCGGCCTCGGCGAGGACCGCGCGGCGCTCGGCCTCCGGGTGCGCCGACGCGGCCGCGGCACGCCACCGCTCGCGCAGCGACGCGTCCGGCCCCCACCCGATGATGAAGAATTCGCGGGTCGTCGGCAGCGGGATCAGCCCGCCGGGATGCCGGTCGCCCATCGCCCGCACCGCGTCCTCCACCCGGTCGCGGCCCAGCGCGCGGATGAGCAGGTCGGTGGCCGTGTTGTCGCTGATGGCGATCATCTTGTCCGCGGCCTCGCGCACCGTGACGGTGGAGCCGTCGGGACGGTTCTGCAGCTCGCCCGTGGGCAGCGACCGCACGTCGTCGGTGATGGTGAGCGTGTCGTCCCAGCCGATCGCGCCGTCGCGCACGGCCTGGCCCAGCGCGCCGAGGACGTACAGCTTGAACACCGAGCCCATCGGCAGCACGGCGTCGGCGCCGGCGGCGTAGTCGGGCGTGCACGCGGGGGCGGCTCCCGGCGGCGCGGAGAGGTCGGCGTGCGCGGCGAGCAGCGACACCCGCGCACCGACGGCCTCCGTGCGCGCCTCGACCTCGGCCAGGTCGTGCACGTCGGGGACGTCCGGGAGCATCGTGATCGCGTCGATCAGCCCGACGGGCCCCACGCTCACTGTCAGCGTCGCGGGCACGCCGCGGGCGGTGACGAGGTGGGTGACGGCCCGCCCGCCGTCGTCGTCGGTGCCGGTGACGGTGAACGGCCCGCTCGCCTGCCACTGCTCGAGCGCGCCGGCGAGCGTCTGCGGGTACAGCGCCGCCGTCATCGCCGGGTTCGCCATCGCGACCGTCTCGACCGGGTCGACCGGCGCGTCCGAGTCGAGGATCGCGAGCACGCGGTCGGCGCGGTCGCGCGCGGGGTGCAGGCCGAGCCGGGCGGAGAGGGCGGCGGGGCCGGCGGAGAGCACGCCGGGGCCGGACGGGGCCGGTGCCGCGGCCGGTGCTGGTGCTGCAACGGCCGGCGCCACGGCCGGGGCGAGCAGGATCCCGGCGGCGCCGATCACCCCCGCCGCCGCTGCCCTGCCGGGCCTCCGCCCGCGCCCGCCGTGCACCTCCGCTTCCATTCCGCACATCATCGTTCGACGGTAGCGTGCGGTCACAGGCACTCGGCACGGGCACGATCGCCGACGTCCGCGGCGTCACCCCGCGGCTCCGGGCGGCGGGAACGGAGGCGCACGATGGCCGCACCGCAGCGGGAACCCGGCGCCCCGGTGCGCACCGAGGTGGACGGCACGGGCATCGGCCACGTCGTCCTCGACAATCCCGGGCAGCGCAACGCCCTGTCCACCGCCGTCATGGACGCCGTCACCGCGGCGCTGCACGACCTCGGCGACGACCCCGCCGTGCGGGTGGTGGTGCTCGCGGCCACCGGGCCGGTCTTCTCCGCCGGGCATGACCTGGCCGAGATGATCGACCGCACCCTCGACGACGAGCGCGCGGTGTTCGACGCGTGCACCACGATGATGGAGACGCTCCAGTCGATTCCGCAGCCGGTGATCGCGCAGGTGCAGGGCCCGGCGGTGGCCGCGGGGTGCCAGCTGGTGGCGTCGTGCGACCTCGCGGTGGCCGCCGACCATGCCGTGTTCGGCACGCCGGGGGTGCGCATCGGGCTGTTCTGCTCGACGCCCATGGTGGCGCTCAGCCGCGCGGTGGGGCGCAAACGCGCGATGCAGATGCTGCTCACCGGCGAGACGATCGACGCCGCGACCGCCGCCGAGTGGGGGCTGATCAACGCCGTCGCCCCCGCCGATGCGCTCGAGGCGCAGGTGGCGGCGCTGGCCTCGGCGATCGCCCGGCACAGCCCGCTGACCTTGGCGATCGGCAAGCAGGCGTTCTACCGGCAGATCGACCTGCCCCAGCACGAGGCCTACGAGGCGATGGGGGAGACAATGGCGACCAACGCCGTCACCTGCGACGCCCAGGAGGGGATGAGCGCGTTCCTCGACAAGCGCGCGCCCACCTGGACGGGGCGCTGACGGCGGTCCGGTCTCCGCCGCGCACCCGCGCGGCCCGGCTCTCCGTCGCGCACGCGCGCGGCGCCCGAGGAAGGCTCCACTATGTGTTACCCCGTGCCGTGCACGAACTGCGGAAAGGTCACCTGGGACGGCTGCGGCGAGCACGTCCAGGATGTGATGGCGCAGGTGCCGTCGGCGCAGCAGTGCACCTGCGGCGACGGCCGCTCCCCCGCACGCTGACGCGCGCCCCGGCCGAGCGACCGCGCGGGCTCAGCCCTGCTGGCGGTGCTCAGCTCTGCTGCTGATACTCAGCCCTGCTGCTGGTAGTAGACGTGCGCCCCCGCGGGCGGCCGGTCGGTGGAGACGATGTCCTTGCCGAACGGGAAGCACGTCACCGGCACCATCTTGATGTTGGCGATGGCCAGCGGGATGCCGATGATGGTGATGGCCTGCGCGATGGCCGTCGCGATGTGCCCGAAGGCCATCCACAGCCCCGCGATGAGGAACCAGATCACATTCATCACCAGCGACGGGGTGCCGGCGTCCTGCTTGTCGATGACCGTGCGGCCGAACGGCCACAGCGCGAACGCCCCCATGCGGAACGCGGCGATGCCGAACGGGATCGTGATGATGAGGACGCACAGCACAATCCCGAAGAGGAAGTAGCCGAGCGCCAGCCACAGGCCGCCGAATACCAGCCAGATGATGTTGAGCAGC
>CAZDSL010000215.1:0-2892 GCA_964507655.1 uncultured Mycobacteriaceae bacterium
GCGGGGGTCGCGCTCCTCGGGGCCCTCCCCTGTGCCCCCCCCCCCGGGGCGGGGGGCCGCCCCCCCCCCCCCCCCTCCTCTGCGAAGCCCCCGACAGCTAGGAGGCGTCCTGGAACGTGACGTCGGCCGGCACCGCCAGCTCGTCCTCGACACCGCCGATGCCGGTGCACGTCATCTCCTCCGCCTCCGCGGCGTCCTGCCCGTCGATGGCGTCCTGCAGGCTCGGCATCCGCGAACCGGCCGGCGAATCGACCTGCACCTTCATCCCGGTGTTCTTGCCGTCCTCCCACATGTAGACGACGCCGCCCTCGCGCAGCATCGTCAGCGACGCGCCGTCGACGACGGTGTTGATCACGTAGCGGTCGGCCGAGGCCACCGTCAGCGTCCCGGGCTGGGCCTCGTCGTGGAAGTCGCACGCCACCGCGCCCTCGCCGTCCATCGCCCGCTGCAGCATCGCCGCCGCCTCGGCGCCGCTGACCGGGCCGCCGTTCGACCCGTCCGAGCCGCACGCCGTCAGCGGCAGCGTCACGGCCGCCGCGATCCCGATCGCCGCGACCGCACGGATCGCCGTCCCCTTGTGCATCGAGCGCTCGTCCCCTCGTCCCGCCGCGGCCGTCCGCCCCGGCACCCGTCGCCTGACGCGCGGGCGGCATGCCCGCGGCCGGTCACAGGATGCCACGGGCGCGGGCATCCTCGGCATCCGCGGGGGTGTTGACGTTGAACACCGCGCGCGCGTCCAGGCCCGCCAGCGGCACGCGGGCCACCGTGAGCGCGGCGAGGAACCCGTGCAGACTCCGGTCGCCCGCCGCAAGCGCCCGCGCCGCCGCGGGGGCCAGGGCGGTGCGGTACACCGCGGCGAGGGGCTGGTCGCGGCCGTCGACCGTGGCCATGACGACGTCGGGCGGCGGCACGGCGCGGTGCCGCACGAGGCGATCCACCACGTCGGCGGTGAGCAGCGGCATGTCGGTGGCGGCGACGAAGGCACGGCCGAAACCGTCCTCGGCGGCCGCGGCCAGCCCGGCCTCCAGCCCCCGCAGCGGGCCCTCGCCCGGCACCGCGTCGTGCACCATGCGGGCGCCCGGGGCCGGCGCGCCCACCACGATCACCTGCGGCAGCCGCGAGCGCAGCGCGGCCACCACCGCGTCGAGCATCGTGGCGCCGCCCCACGGCATCGAGGCCTTGTCGCGGCCCATCCTCCGCGACCGGCCGCCGGCCAGCACCACGCCGCAGGTGCGCGCGGCGGTGCCCGTCACCGCGGCTCGCGCCACATCGCCCACAGCGAGGGGCCGTCGGGGATGCGGATCTCGCGGGTGGGGGCGAAGCCGAACCGCTCGTAGTAGGGCAGGTTGCCGCGCTTGCTCGACTCCAGGTAGGCGGGCAGCCCCTCGGCGTCGCACCGGTCCAGCCGCGAGCGCAGCAGGGCCGAGCCGTGGCCGCCGCCCCGCGCCCACCGGCCGGTGCCGATCTCGGACAGGTACCAGTGCGGCTCCGTGGGGTGCGCGGCGGTGAGGACGTCGTCGACGATGCCGGCCAGCCGGGCGGCGCGGCCCAGCGCCAGCAGCTCGGCCGGCACCGAGAGCAGCTCCGCCGCCCGCGACGACTCCCACCGGCCGGGCGGGTCCCACACCGCGGCACCGGCGATGCGGCCCTGCGCGTCCTCCGTCACCTCGACCCCGCCGAGCGCCAGGTGATGGAACCGCAGCCCCACCACGAACATGCGGGTCAGCGCGCCGGGCCGGGCGTCCTCGTCGGGGACGATCCAGGACATGAGGGGGTCGTCGTGGAAGGCGTCGGCCAGCACCCGGGCCACGCCGAGGACGTCGTCGCCCGTGGCGGGGCGGGGCGTGACGCGGGGGCGCCCCGCACGCGGCGTACGGGCATCGGCTCGGGCGGCGGTCTCATCGCTGGAGGGCACCCGGCCAGGATGCCACGGCGCGGGCGGCGTGTCCGGGGTGTTCGAATGCATCGCGGCGCGCAAGGGGCCAAGATCGAGCCATGGGCAGGGTCACGAGTCGTCGCCGCATCATCCGCCACTCCGGCACCGGCACCACCGAGCGCTGGGACACGCTGGTGGTGGAGGAGCCGCTGCAGATCCGCGTGGACGGGGCCGCGCTCACCGTCACCATGCGCACGCCGGGCCACGACGTGGACCTCGCGCACGGGCTGCTGCTCGCCGAGGGTGTGATCACGGCCCGCGAGCAGGTGCGGACGATGCGCTACTGCGCGGGGGCCGACGACGACGGCGTCAACTCCTACAACGTGCTCGACGTGGCGCTCGCCCCGGAGGTGCCCGTCGCCGCGTTCCGCGAGCGCACGTTCCTGGCCTCCTCCGCGTGCGGGGTGTGCGGCACCACGTCCGTCGACGAGGTCGAGCGCACCACCGCCCACCCGCCCGCCGGCGACCAGGCCACCGTTCCCGGCGCCGTGATCGCCACCCTTCCCGGGCTGCTGCGCGAGCGTCAGCGTGTCTTCTCCTCCACCGGCGGGCTGCACGCGGCCGGCGTGTTCACCGCCGACGGCCGGCTGGTCGAGTTGCGTGAGGACGTGGGCCGGCACAACGCCGTCGACAAGGTGATCGGCGCCGCGCTGCGCGACGGGCGCATCCCCCTGCGCGGGGCGGTGCTCATGCTCAGCGGGCGGGCCTCCTTCGAGCTGGTGCAGAAGGCGTCGATGGCGGGCATCCCCGTGGTCGCGGCCGTGTCGGCGCCGTCGTCGCTGGCCGTCGACCTGGCCGAGCGCTCGGGCATCACGCTGGTGGGCTTCGTGCGCGACGGCGGATTCAACGTGTACACGCGCGGCGACCGGATCGGCTGACCGGCGCTCCCCCTCACCCCACCCCCGCCCGCGCCCATCCCGCGTTGGGTTAACCCTTGGCAGATTCCACCCCGCCCA
>CAZDSL010000215.1:2992-5425 GCA_964507655.1 uncultured Mycobacteriaceae bacterium
CCCGCGTTGGGTTAACCCCTGGCAGATTCCACCCCGCCCATCCCGCGTTGGGTTAACCCTTGGCACGCCGGGTGTCCGGCTAGGGCCCCTCCCGTACCCCAACATGTTCGTATAGCGAACGCGGTATCGTTATACGAACACATCCGCCGACCCGAGGAGCCCCGATGCGCCCTGCGCCCCCGCGCCGGATCGCGCACCCCTCCCGGTGCCCGCGGTGACCGCCCCGCAACCCGACCGGGTCCAGTCGCTGGCCCGCGGGCTGGCCGTGATCCGCAGCTTCGACGCCGAGCATCCCCGCCGCACGCTCAGCGAGGTCGCCCGCGCCACCGGCCTCACCCGTGCCACCGCGCGCCGGTTCCTGCTCACGCTCGCCGACCTCGGCTACGTGCGCTCCGACGGCGCCGCCTTCTCGCTGACCCCGCTGGTGCTCGAGCTCGGCTACAGCTACCTCTCGGGCCTGCGGCTGCCCGAGGTGGCCCAGCCGCACCTGCAGTCGCTCGCCGCCCTGGTGGGCGAGTCGACGTCGGTCTCGATCCTCGACGGCACCGACATCGTCTACATCGCCCGCGAGCAGGTCAGCCGCATCATGGCCGTGGCGATCACGCTCGGCACCCGCCTGCCCGCCCACGTCACCTCGATGGGGCGCGTACTGCTGGCCGGCCTCCCCGCCCCCGAGCGCGACGCGGCGCTCGCGCGGCTCGACACCACGCCCCACGCCGCGGCCCCGCCGGAGCCCGGGCGGCTGCGCGCGGCGCTCGACGACGTGCGCGCCCAGGGCTACGCGATGGTCGACCAGGAGCTCGAGGAGGGCCTGCGCTCGATCGCGGTGCCCATCCACGGGCCCGGCGGCGGCGTCGCGGCCGCGATCAACATCTCGACCCCCGCCGGGCGCTACACGCTCGACGACCTCACCGGGCGCATGCTCCCGCAGCTGCGGTCCACGGCCCTCGCCATCGAAGAGGACCTGCGCCGCACCGGCGGCTGATACGCCCCTGCCCGTCCCGCTCCCGACCCACCGGAGGTACCCATGTCCACTGCCGTGATCTGCATGCCGCTGCGCACGCCCGTCGGCCGCTTCGGCGGCGTCTTCCGCGATCTGCCCGCGGAACAGCTCGCCACCGAGGTCATCAAGGCCGTCGTGGGCCGCACCGGCCTCGACGGCGCCGCGATCGACGACGTCATCCTGGGCCAGGGCTCGCCCAATGGCGACGCCCCCGCCATCGGCCGCGTCGCCGCCCTCGACGCGGGGCTCGGCATCGACGTGCCGGGCATGCAGGTGGACCGCCGCTGCGGCTCGGGCCTGCAGGCCGTGCTGCAGGGCTGCATGCAGGTGGCCACCGGCGCCTCCGATCTGGTGCTGGCCGGCGGCGTCGAGTCGATGAGCCAGACCGAGTTCTACGCCACCGGCATGCGCTGGGGCGTGCGCGGGCCCGCCGTCAGCCTCGACGACCGCCTCGCCCGCGCCCGCGTCACCGCCGGCGGCCGCAACCACCCCATCCCCGGCGGCATGATCGAGACCGCCGAGAACCTGCGCAAGCAGTTCTCCATCAGCCGCGAGGACCAGGACGCGCTGGCGTTGCAGTCGCACCGGCGGGCCGTCGCGGCGCACGAGCAGGGCCGCTTCGCCGACGAGATCGTGCCGGTGGCCGTGCCGCAGCGCAAGGGCGATCCGCTGACGGTGGACCGCGACGAGCACCCGCGCGCCGACACCACCCTCGAATCGCTGGCCCGGCTGCGCCCCATGCGCGGCAAGGTCGATCCCGGGGCCACCGTCACCGCCGGCAACGCCTCCGGCCAGAACGACGGCGCCGCGGTGTGCATCGTCACCACCGAGGAGAAGGCCGCCGCGCTGGGGCTCACCCCGATGGCGCGGCTGGTGAACTGGGCGGTGGCGGGCGTCGCCCCCGAGACGATGGGGCTGGGCCCCGTGCCGGCGAGCGCGAAGGCCCTCGAGCGCGCCGGCCTCGCCCTCGACGACATGGGCGTCATCGAGCTCAACGAGGCCTTCGCCGCGCAGGCGCTGGCCGTCATCCGCTCGTGGGGCCTCGACGCCGCCGACGAGCGCATCAACCCCAACGGCTCGGGCATCTCGCTGGGCCACCCGGTGGGCGCCACCGGCGGCCGCATCCTGGCCACGCTGCTGCACGAGATGCACCGCCGCGGCGCGCGCTACGGGCTCGAGACGATGTGCATCGGCGGCGGGCAGGGCCTGGCGGCGGTGTTCGAGCGGATCTGACGCGCAGCGGCGAGCACGGGGCCGGGGCGCCAGCGTCGTAGTGGGTAGCCCGCCTAGGCGGACTTGTCGCGGCGCTCCTCGCTGGGCTTGCGCGGCACGATGGTGGGGTTGACGTTCTCGCGGACGGTGTCGCCGTCGACGACCACCTTGGCGACGTCGTCGCGGCCGGGGATCTCGTACATGACCGGCAGCAGCAC
>CAZDSL010000216.1:0-5390 GCA_964507655.1 uncultured Mycobacteriaceae bacterium
CGTCGCGGGCATCGTCACGCTGGGCGATCCGGCCACCTTCGCCGCGTTCCGGCTGCTGCTGGCCACCGTCGGCGGCGCCTATCTGCTCGCATCCGGGCTGGTGGACCACGCGGCGGGGGTGCTGGTGCGCGAGCCGCTGCAGCCGTGGGCGGGCAGCGGGGCCGGCACCGGCTGCCAGGCGCGCCCGGCGGTGCTCGCGGCCGGCGCGCTGTTCCTCACCGCCGGCCCCGCGGCGCTCGCCGCCCGGGTGCGCGGCGATGCGCTCGTCTCCACCCTCGCCGACGCCGCCGACGCCCCGTACGACGGCGCCTCTTCGGGGGTGGGCGTGGCGTCCCTGCTCACCGTCGCCGGCTGCATCGTCGCCTACCTGCTGCTGACGGGGCGGCTCCGGCCGCCGCGCCGGCGGTGAGCGATCCCGGGTTGCGCGGGGGGCGCGCGCTGTCGCACGTGCGTGCTAGGTTGACGTTCGATCGGGTGGCGAGGAGAGGGC
The DNA here is from genome assembly GCA_964507655.1 of uncultured Mycobacteriaceae bacterium. GTDB lineage: Bacteria > Actinomycetota > Actinomycetes > Mycobacteriales > Mycobacteriaceae > Tomitella. Next base: position 491 of record CAZDSL010000216.1, read on the forward strand.
GGTCCGGAATGCGCAGGCAGGCCAGGGCGTACGGGCGGTGCACGGCCGAGGGGAGCGCCGCCGGAGGGCAGGCCGGGGCGCTGCCGGGGGCGCCCCGCCGTCGCCTGGCGCGCGGTCTCGCCGGCCTCGCCGCGGCGGTGGCGGTGGCCCTGGCGTGGTCGCCCGCGTCGTCGGTGCTCGCCCCCGCGCCCGCGGCCGCCGCCGAGCAGTCGGCCGCCGCCGGCGCCCCGCTCGACGCATTCCTCCCCGGCACGCTGGTCTCGCCGCCGCAGGAGCTCACGCCGCAGGACGCCGGCGGCGCCCTCTGGATCCCCGGCACGGCCCGCGCGTGGCGGGTCGCCTACCGCACCAGCACGTCGGGCTCCGTGCCCGCGGTGAGCACCGGCACCGTGTACGTGCCGCAGGGGCAGGCGCCGGCGGGCGGGTGGCCGGTGCTCTCGTGGGCCCACGGCACCACCGGGCTGGCCGACGCGTGCGCGCCCTCCGTCACGGGCTGGTCGCAGCGCGACCGCGACTACCTCTCGCACTGGCTGGGCCAGGGGTACGCGATCGTCGCCACCGACTACGCCGGCCTGGGCACCCCCGGCGGCATGCCGTACCTCGACGGCAAGGTCGAGGCGCACAACGTGGTCGACATGGTCAAGGCCGGCCTGCACATCCCCGCCGCGTCGCTCTCGCGCAGCTGGGTGGCCATCGGGCAGTCGCAGGGCGGCGGCGCGGCCATCGCCACCGCGCGTCACGCCACCGAGTACGGCGGCCAGGAGCTCGACTACCGCGGCGCCGTGGGCACCGGCGTGCCCGCCTACATCGAGAACATCGCCGCCATCGTCGGGCCGGGCGTGCCGCCCGTCGCGCTGCCCAAGGGCATGACGGCCTACGGGATCTACATCCTCGCCGGCCTCGACACCGCCCACCCGGAGCTCGGCATCCCCTCCGTGCTCACCGACCGCGGACGCGCCCTGCTGGAGCAGGCCCGCGCCCAGTGCCTGTCCGAGTTCGAGCAGACGGCGGCCGGCACGGTGCTGGGCTCGCTGTTCACCGCGCCGCCGGCCTCGCTGCCCGGCTTCCACGAGGCGCTGTTCGACTACATGAAGATGCCCGAGGACGGCTTCGACCGGCCGCTGTTCATCGGCCAGGGGCTCAAAGACACCGACATCATCATGCCGTCCACGCTGCTGTACGCGGCCACGCTGCAGCGGAACGGCCAGCCGCTGACCTTCCGCACCTATCCCACCGACCACAGCGGCACCATGGCCGCCTCGCTGCCCGACACGACGCCCTTCATCCGCGCGCTGTTCGACGGCACCCCGCCCGCACCCTCGTTCGGCTCGGGAGGGTAGACCGGGCGGCACGGCAACGCACCGCACACACCGACGGGAGCAGCACATGAGCGAGCACACACACCCCGCATACGTCGTGGAGGCGAAGGGCGAGCCGGCCCGGCTGCTCCGGCTCACCGACGCCGACCTCCCCGAGGGCGACGTCACCGTCGACGTCTCCCACTCGTCCCTCAACTACAAAGACGGCCTCGCGGTCACCGGGTCGGGGCCCATCGCGCGGCGGTTCCCCATGGTGTGCGGCATCGATCTGGCCGGCACCGTCGCCGCGTCCGATGCGCCGCAGTGGGCCCCGGGCGACGAGGTCGTCGTCACCGGCTGGGGCCTGTCCGAGACGCACCCCGGCGGCTACACCACCCGGCAGCGGCTGCGCTCCGAGTGGCTCGTGGCGCGGCCCGGGGCGCTCACTGCCGCGCAGTCGATGGCCATCGGCACCGCGGGGCTCACGGCGATGCTGTGCGTGCTGCGGCTCGAGGAGGCCGGCGCCGTACCGTCCGACGGGCCCGTCCTGGTGACGGGGGCCTCCGGCGGCGTGGGCAGCGTCGCCGTGGCGGTGCTCGGGGCGCTCGGCTACGAGGTGGTGGCCTCCACGGGGCGCACCGAGTCGCACGAGTACCTGGCCGGGCTCGGCGCCGCGCGCTGCATCGACCGCGCCGCGCTGGCCGAGCCGGGGCGCCCGCTGCAGCAGGAGCAGTGGGCGCACGCCATCGACACGGTCGGCTCGTCCACGCTGGTCTCGGTGCTGGCGCAGACGCGCTACCGCGGGTCGGTGGCGGCGTGCGGGCTGGCCGGCGGCAGCGACCTTCCCGGCACCGTGCTGCCGTTCATCCTGCGCGGGGTGTCGCTGCTGGGCGTCGACTCGGTCCAGTGCCCCACGCCGGTGCGGGTCGAGGCGTGGCGCCGGCTGGGCACCGACCTGCCCGCGCACCTGCTCGACGCCGTCACCACCACGCACGGCTTCGGCGAGATCCCCGCGCTGGCCGGCGACATCCTCGCCGGCCGCACGCGCGGGCGCGTGGTCATCGACGTGCGCGCCTGACGCCCGCTCACCGCCGCAGGGCGGCCACCACCAGGCTCGGCGCCGGATTGACGTGGGCGGTGCCGTCGATGACCACCGTCGGCACCGTTTCGTTGCCGTCGGCCACCGACCGCACGAAGGCGGCCGCCTCGGCGTCCTCCCAGATGTTCACCATCCGCGGGTGCAGCCTGCGGGCCCACAGCACCAGGCGCAGGCGCTGGCAGAACACGCAGCCCGGCCGCCAGTAGACGGTGACGCCCGCGTCGTCGTGGGCGGGGGCGTCGCCGGCATTGGCGTTCCGGCCGGTGGCGTCGTTCCGGGCGGGGGAGTCTGCGGCCATGTCGTGGGTCCTCGATCCGGGGGTGGGCGGCGCGCCGGCCGCGGGGGTGGGATGCGCGGGCGGCGCCGCGCGGGCGGCGGACCCGGCACGCCACCGGGCCACGGCGGCGTCGGCATCCACGGGGGCGACGGGGAGCAGCGGCGGCGAGGGCGCGCGCAGCCACGCCGCGATGCGCCGGTTGAGATCCGAGACCATGGCGCGCACCTCCGCCTCGGCGCCCGGGGCGCGGGCATCGAGGTGGGCCAGGGCGGCCGGCAGCCGGTCGATCTCGCGGCGCAGCTGCAGCGACATCGGCAGCAGCGCGTCGGTGGGCAGGCCCTCGGCCTCGAGCTTGCGGCGCACCCAGCCCAGCTCGTCGTCCGCGGGCGACGGGGGGATGGGCCTGCCCGCGCCGGGGAGGCCGTCCAGATCGCCCCGCTCCACGGCGATCCGGATCTGGCGGTCCACCCACGATTCGATCGTCATGTCCGCCGGCTTGCGCTCGGTCACGTGCCCGATTCTCGGCGCACGGGGCCCCGGCGGCAACCCGGGCGCGGGCGGGAACAGCTACTCGCCCGTACGGATTCCAGCCGGTATAGATCGGGGGAGGGCCGTCGCACCGGCGCCCGGCAGACCGGAAGGACCCCGATGAGCAAGACCGCCGCCGCCACCGGAACGGCCGCGCACGGCACCGTCGACTTCGCCGCGCAGGGCGGGTCGCGCCCCACCACGGCGCCGCTGCGCAGCGTGCTCGCCGGCGCGGCTCGCGCGGTGCCGGGCGACCTTGCCGACCGCACCGAGCACGCCGCCGACTGGCGCACCGACTACGCACCGCTGCTCGCCGGGCTCACCAGCGCCTCGGCCGCCGACTCCGCCACCGCATGGGCCGTCGCCGAGGCCGGCATCGCCGAGGCGCGGCGGCTGCTGGTGTGGGAGTCGGGCGACGCGGCCCTCCCGCTCGATTCCGTGCCCGAGGCGGCGTGGACGGCACAGGCGCCCGACACCGGTGAGGTCGTCGGCACCGCCGCGCCCGAACGCACGCTGCGCGTCCCCTACCGGGGCCAGGAGCTCGAGGGCGACGAGCTCCTCGCCCGGCTGCAGCGGTGGGTCGAGGCCGGCGTGGTCGAGCCGTCGTTCGCCGCCGCGATCGGGCGCGTGGTGGAGCATCCCGAGTGGCTGGCGCTGCCCGGCCGCACCATCGCGATGATCGGCGCGGGCGGCGAGCTCAGCCCGCTCGAGCCGTTCACCCGCTGGGGCGCCGACGTGCTCGCGGTGGACCTCCCGCTCGAGCACGTGCAGCAGCGCATCCGGGCGATGGCGGAGGCGGGTGCGGGCCGCGTGCGCTTCCCGCAGTCGGGCGGCGCCGCGGGCCTCGACATCGTCGCCGGGCCCGCCGCGGCCTCCGCGTGGCTGGGCGCGCACGCGGACGAGGCGGCGGAGGCGGGGGATTCGCTCGTGTTCGGCATGTACGCCTACGCCGACCGCGGCGCGCACGTGCGCATCAGCATGGCCACCGACCTCGTCATCGAGCGGCTGCTGGCGGCGCACCCGTCGACGGCGCTCGCCTACCTGCAGACGCCCACCGACGCGTTCGTCGTCCCGCCCGAGGTGGTCGAGGCCGGCCACGGCGCGTGGGCGGCGCGCGACGCCAAGCGGTTCCTGCAGGCGCCGCTGCGGCTGGCGGGGCGCGGCGCGTTGTTCGAGCCGTCCTACAAGTCGGTGCACGCCGACGGCACCGGCGTGGCCGACATCCTCGTGCCGCAGCAGGGGCCGAGCTACGCGATGGCCAAGCGGCTGCAGCGGTGGCGCGGCGTCACCGCCGAGCGCTCCGGGCACACGGTGTCGTTCAACGTGGCGCCGGCGTCGTGGACCCGCTCGGTGACCAAGAACAAGGTGCTGGCGGCGGCCTACAAGGGTGCGCGGCACTTCGGTGTTGAGATCTTCGCCGCCGACACCACCCGCGTGCTCATGGCGGCGCTGCTGGCGCACGACCTCAACAACCCGGCGGGGGAGCGGGTGCACCCCGAGCAGCTCTTCGCCGACCAGGCAGCGCACGGCGGGCTGTGGCGGTCGGGGTACGAGCCCAAGACGGTGCTCGGATTCGCCGCGGTGCTGGGCATGGCGCGGCTGTAGAGGCCGAAGACGCCGTACCCGAGGCCCCCGCACACGCCGTTGTGCGGGGGCCTCGGGCGTCCGGCGCCGGCCGGTGCGGCCCCCGCGCTGTCG
>CAZDSL010000217.1:0-5366 GCA_964507655.1 uncultured Mycobacteriaceae bacterium
ACGTTGATGTGGCCGGCGGCGTCGGCCCACACGACCATCTTCCCGCCGAAGGCGTGCACGGCGTGGGGCTTGCCGTCGCGGAAGTCCTCGGCCAGGCCCAGGCAGTGCCAGCCGCGGGCGAATCGGGTGGGGTTGGCGCCCGTCTCGATCTCGCGCACCTCGTCGGCGCCGCCGTCGGCCGCCCCGGCCCCCGTGCGCTCCTCCACTGCGGTCATCCCGTCCTCCTCGTATCTCCGATCGGTCCGGCGCTGCCGCCCCGGACGTGGTACCGCTCACAGTGCCGAGCGAAGGCCGCCGGCGACCGAACGTTCCCGTCTGAAGGGAACAGCGCCCGGCCGCACCGCCGCCGGGCCGGCGGCGGAGGGCCGTCAGGCCGTCACTTCTTGATCCACGCCTGGTCCAGCAGCATGATGCTGTCCATCGTGGGGGTCACGCCGTAGACCTTGGGCGACCAGGCGACGAAGTTCGCGCCCGAAGCCATCGGCACCATCGGCGCATGCTCGGTGAACTGCTGCTGCAGCTCGGCGTAGGCCGCCTTCTTGGCGTCGTCGTCCGGCGCCTGCTGGATCTTCGCGAGCAGCGCATCCATCGCGGGGCTGCTGTAGCCGGACGAGTTCATGGTGGAGGTGCTGCTCAGCGCGCTGTAGAGCCGGATGTACGGCGCGGCGTCGGGCAGGCTCAGCGCCGTGTAGCCCATGTCGTAATCGTGGTCGACGTACAGCTTCTGCACCATGTCGGTGACGGTGGAGACGAAGTCGATGTCCACCGTCAGGCCCACGTTCTCGAGCATCGCCTGCACCGTCAGCGCGTAGTTCTTCGAGCGCTCGTCCTGCACGCTCACGTAGGAGATGCGGGTCGCCGTCCCGTCCGCCTTCGCCTGCTCGACCAGCGCGCGGGCCGCGTCCGGGTCGTACGCCGGCGCCGCGCCGGCCGCGTCGTCGTGCCACTTGGACCAGTCGGGGAAGATCTCCTTGCCCGCGTCGGCCGCACCGTCGTCGACGCGCCGGCTCACCGCCTCCGGATCGAGCGCCAGCGCCACGGCCTTGCGGATGCGCTCATCCGCGCCGGGCCGGCCGGGCCGGCTGTTGAGCTGGACCTGGTCGGTGAGGCTGTAGCGGTGCACGTAGCCCGGGAACTGCGCCTCGGCCTTGCCCACCCAGCCCGGATCCCGCAGGTAGGCCATCTCGATGTCGCCGTTGGCCAGCGAGTCGATCTTGGGCTTCTCGTCCGCGATCGACACGAACGACAGCCCGTCCAGGTACGGCGTGCCGCCCCAATAGTCGGGCCGCGCCGCCAGCTCCAGGCCACCCTGGGTGAGCGACTCGAGCGTGTACGGGCCCGCACCGATCGGGCGGAAGCCCGCCCCCTCGCCGGCGGCCGGCGCGACGATCATGCCGTGCCCCAGCGCCAGCATCGCCGGGAACTGGTGCCACGGACGGTGCAGCGTGAACACCACCGTGTGGTCGTCCACCGCGTCCATCGAGGCGACGCTGTCGGTGAACACCTGGCTGTCCTGCCCGTTGAGGCGGTCGTAGCGCTGGATGCTGGCCACGACGGCGGCCGCGTCCAGGGGCGTGCCGTCGCTGAAGGTCACCCCGTCGCGCAGCGTCAGCGTCCAGGTGAGTCCGTCGTCGCTCTCGTCGAGCGACTTCGCCAGCCGCGGGACGTACTCGTCCTGCACCGCGTCGTAGCCCACCAGCACGTCGTACACCGCCGCGAGCTCCGTGCCGCCGGTGGTGCCCGACGCCGGGGTGAGCACGGGATCGAGGCTGCGGACGGGGGCGTAGGAGGCGAACCGCAGCACGCCGCCGTCCACCGGGTCGCCGCCGTCGGGCTGATCGCCGATGATCCCCGCCGTGACCGCGTCTCCCGACACCGCCTCCGCGGAGTCCTGTCCGCCGCCGCCCGCGCAGCCGGCCAGCACCAGCGCCGCGCCGCAGGCCACCGCGGCGATCTGCACCGCCCGGCCGGCGCCGCGCCGGCCCCGTACACGTGTGTTCATCGGTCCTTCTCCGTATCTGTGCAGGAAGGCAGGCGTCATCGCCCCCCGCACCCGCCATGTGATCCCCTCGGTCGGGAGGCCCGCCCCTCCGGGTCTCCCGTGTGCCCCGCCCCGCTGTCAGGCGTGCGCGGCCAGGCCCCCACGCTCCGCGGGCGCCGAGCCCGGTGCCGCGAGGCCGATGTCGACCGGACCGTAGGCGGAGGCCGGGTCGAGCACGCAGTGCGTGCGCCCGTAGACGGTGTACATGCACCGGTTGCAGTGCGTGCACAGCGTGGTCCTGCCGTGGTCGGCGCGGATCGCCTCGACCAGGTGCGGCTCGCGCAGCAGGGCGCGGCCCATCGCCACCATGTCGAACCCCTCGCCCAGCCCCTCGGTCATGTGCTCGTAGCCGGTGATGCCGCCGAGCAGGATGAGCTTGCTGCGCTTCACCACGGGCACGAACTGGCGGGCCGATTCGAGCATGTACAGGTCGTGGTACGGGAATTCGCCCAGCACCTTGCGGCCGAACAGGCGCACCCCGGTCTTGACGGGCTGCTTCATCAGCGCCGCGAAGTCCTCCACCGGCACGTCGCCGCGGAACAGGAACATCTGCCGCACCACCGACGACCCCTGCGTCAGTTCGAGGGCGTCGAGGTGCCCGTCGGCGTCGAGCAGCTGCGCGGTGCGCAGCGACTCGGCCAGCGTGATGCCGCCGGGCACGCCGTCGATCATGCTGATCTTCGCGATCACCGCGATGGCGCCGCCCACCCGCTCGCGCACCGCCGCGGCGATCTCGCGCACCAGCCGCGAGCGCTCGTCGATGCCGCCGCCGTAGCCGTCGCGGCGCCGGTTGAACAGCGGGCTCAGGAACGCGCTGGGCAGGTAGTTGTGGCCGAAGTGCAGCTCCACGGCGTCGAAGCCGGCGTCGACGGCCACCTGCGCGGCGTCGGCGAACTGGCGGATCACCGCGGCGATCTCGCCGGTCGTGATCTCGCGGCAGCGCTCGAACGAGGTGGGGTTGATCATCGCGCTCGGCGCCACCGAGCGCACGCCGGTGATCTTCTTCGACGCCACGGGCCCCGCGTGCCCCAGCTGCGCCGAGATCGCCGCCCCCTCGGCGTGCACCGCGTCGGTGAGCCGGCGCAGGCCGGGCAGCGCATCCGCGCTCATGAGGATCTGGCCGGGCGCCGAGCGGCCCTCCGGGCTCACGCAGCAGTACGCCACCGTCGTCATGCCCACGCCGCCGCGGACGAACTGCAGGTGGAAGTCGATCAGGTCGTCGGTCACCAGCCCCTCCGGCGAGCGCCCCTCCGAGGTGGCCGCCTTGAGTATGCGGTTCTTCAGCCGCACCGGGCCCAGCCGGACCGGCTCGAACGGATCGTTCACCTGCGCGTTCGTCATCGAAGTCTCCTCCCGCCGCCCGAAGCGGCCACCGTGGTCTGCATCACAGTGGAACCCGGCCGATCCGGGCGCTGCGGAACGTTCCCGCTGGGAGGGAAGGGCCGGGTGGGCCGGTCACTCGCGGCAGGAGTCCGCCATCGGGTTGACGCGGGTGGCGGTGATGATCTGGTCGCGCGCGGAGAGCAGCGGCGCGACCAGCCGCGCGTCGAGCCGGTCGAGCGGCACGCACACCGAGATCGCCGCCGTCGTCCGGTGCGCGTCACGCACGTCGGCCCCGCCCGCGTGCACGGTGGTGGCGTAGCAGCCCACCCCGTCGAACATCCCGCCCTCGTCGACGGCGAATCCGCGGCGGCGCACCGCGTCGAGCTCGCGCTGCAGCAGGTGCGGGGCGGTGACGGTGCGCGGCGTCACCGCGTCGAAGCGACGGATCGACTGGACGAAGCCTGCCGGCTGCGCGGCGAGCAGCGCCTTGCCCGACGCGGTGGCGTTGGCCGGGGTGTGGTCGCCGATGCGGCTGGGCACCGAAGCACCGAACGCCCCTCGTCCCAGCTTCTCCCAGCACACGGCCTCGGCGCCGTCGAGGTAGCTCATGTGCACCACGAACCCCGTCTGTGCGTGCAGGCGGGTGAGTGCGGGCAGCGCGCGCCGGTAGAACCAGTGGTTGCGCACGCCCTTGGTGCCCAGCTCGAACAGCCGCACGCCCAGCTCGTAGTTGGTGCCGACGCGGAACAGCCAGCGCCGGCGTTCCATCTGGGTGAGCAAACGGTGCGCGGTGGAGCGGGCCAGCCCGGTGCGTTCCATGACGCCCGAGAGGGTGAGGTACCCCGACTCCTCCACCGCGTCGAGGATGAGGTCGACCCTGTCGAGCATCGACAGGTGGTCGTCGGGCGCGGTCGAGGCATTCACCGTGGCCCTCCATTCCCGGGCGGCGCCCCGCCCCCGCGCGCGGCCGCACCGGCCCTCCGTCTCCGGTACCGTAACCGCGCTCACACGGGCGGGCACCGATGCCGTCCCGCCTGGCGGCACCGGTGCCCGTGGTGGGGGATGCGCTCTAGCGCCCCATCATCGCCGCGCTCTAGCGCCCCATCATCGCCGTGCGCTAGCGCCCCATCATCTGCGCCACCTCGGCGGCCTCGGCGAGCACCTGCTCGTCGCGGGGAAAACCGGAGCGGATGAGCGCCTTCTCGTAGTGCCCCTCGACGATCCACACCGGGCCGTCGGCCAGGTGCTCGAGGCCCTCGCGCGCCACGTCGGCCGGCTCGGAGGTGTTGAGCCCCGGGGTGTCGAAGCGCAGGCCCGCGCGCTCCATGGCCGGCGTGCGGGTCACCCCGGCGGTGAGGGCCAGCACGTCCACATTGTGCTCGCGCATCTCCAGCCACAGCCCCTCGGTGAAGATCCTGCTGAACGCCTTGGCGCCCGAGTACACGCTCATGTGGGTGCAGCCGGCGAACCCGGTGACCGAACCGAGCAGGATGATCCCGCCGCGGCCCCGCTCGCGCATGGGCCCGCCGAACAGGTGCGTCAGCTCGAGCTTGCGGTCGATGTTGAGCGTGAGCACCGTGCGGAAGGCGGCGAGGTCGCCGGTGACGAACTCGTGCCCGTAGGTGTTCGCGCCCGCGTTGACCACCAGCAGGCCCACCTCGAGGCCGGCGGTGGCCGCCGCGATCGCGTCGATGGCGTCCGGCTCGACCAGGTCGACGCTGAGCGTGCGCACCTCGACCCCGTGCGCCCGGACGGCCTCGGCCGTCGCCTGCAGCGGCCCCTCCTTGCGGGCGATGAGCAGCAGGTTGATCCCGGCCTGCGCGATCCGGTGCGCGAACTCGGCGCCCACCGCCTCCGAGCCGCCGGCGATCACGGCCCACGGCCCGTACTTGGCCGGGTCGAGCCCGGCATCCCGCGCGTTCATGCGACCTCCCGTGCTCATGCGATCACCGCCAGCGGCTCGGAGCCCGACCAGTCGTGGCCCCAGTAGCTGTCGGCCGTG
>CAZDSL010000218.1:0-1558 GCA_964507655.1 uncultured Mycobacteriaceae bacterium
TGGCACCCCGGCCGCTGCGCGCGGCTGACGGTGGACGGCGCCGTGGTGGGCCACGCGGGCGAGCTGCACCCCGCGGTGCTCGAGCGCGCCGGGCTGCCGCCGCGCACCTGCGCGGTGGAGATCGACCTGGACGCGCTGCCGATCACCGAGCGCTACCCGGCGCCGCGCATCTCGGCGTACCCGGCGGTGCTGCAGGACGTGGCGGTCGTGGTCGACGCCGCGGTGCCGGCGGCCGCGGTGGAGGCGGCGCTGCGCACGGGCGCGGGGGAGCTGCTCGAGGACCTCGCGCTGTTCGACGTGTACACCGGCGAGCAGGTGGGGGAGGGGCGCAAGTCGCTCGCGTACGCGCTGCGCTTCCGCGCCGACGACCGCACGCTCACCGAGGACGAGGCCAGCGCCGGGCGCGAGTCCGCGGTGGCCGAGGCGGCGCGCGCCGTGGGGGCCGTGCTGCGCGGCTGACGCCCACGGCCCGTGTTGCATGAAGATACGGATGAGTGCATACTTATTCGTATGACGACGAAGGTGGCTGTCGCCGGGGCAAGCGGCTACGCGGGCGGAGAGATCCTGCGGCTGCTCCTCGGCCATCCGGGTGTCCAGGACGGCTCGATCGAGATCGGTGCGCTCACCGCGGGCGGCAACGCGGGCTCGCCGCTGGGCGCGCTGCAGCCGCACCTCACGCCGCTGGCCGATCGGATCCTGCAGGACACCACGCTCGACGTCCTCGCCGGGCACGACCTGGCCTTCCTCGCCCTGCCGCACGGCAAGTCGGCGGAGATCGCGCGCGCGCTGCCGGAGTCGACGGTGATCATCGACTGCGGCGCCGACTTCCGCCTGGGCGACGCGGCCGAGTGGGAGCGCTACTACGGGGGCGAGCACGCCGGCACCTGGCCGTACGGACTGCCCGAGCTGCCGGGGGGTCGCGAGAGGCTGCGCGGCGCCACCCGCATCGCGGTGCCGGGCTGCTACCCGAGCACCGCCAACCTCGCCGTCACGCCGGCCTTCGCGGCGGGCCTGGTGCGGCCCGAGGTCACGGTGGTCGCGGTCAGCGGCACCTCCGGCGCCGGCAAGTCCCCGCGGGTCGACCTGCTCGGCTCCGAGGTGATCGGATCGGCGCGCGCCTACGGCGTGGCCGGGGCGCACCGGCACACCCCCGAGATCATCCAGAACCTGTCGCGGTTCGCGGGCGGCGACGTCTCGGTGTCGTTCACCCCCGTCCTCGCGCCGATGTCGCGGGGCATCCTCGCCACGTGCGTCGCTCCGCTGGCCGACGCCGCCACCGACGAGGCCGCGGTGCGCGCCGTGTACGAGAAGGCCTACGGCGACGAGCCGTTCGTGCACCTGCTGCCCCAGGGGCGGCTGCCGCAGACGGGCTCGGTGATCGGCTCCAACGCCGTGCACGTGCAGGTGACGGTGGACGAACGGGCCGGCCGGCTGGTCGCGATCGCCGCGCTGGACAACCTCACCAAGGGCACCGCCGGCGGCGCGGTGCAGTCGATGAACCTCGCCCTGGGCCTCCCCGAGACCCACGGCCTTCCGATCGCCGGGGTGGCGCCATGAC
>CAZDSL010000218.1:1658-5328 GCA_964507655.1 uncultured Mycobacteriaceae bacterium
CAGCAGGGCCAGCCGGAGACGGCGGTGGTCACCACGCAGGGCGTCACGGCCGCGGCCGGATTCCGCGCCGCGGGCATCGCGGCGGGCATCAAGGCGTCGGGGAAGGCCGATCTGGCCCTGGTGCTCAACGAGGGTCCCGACTTCTCGGCGGCCGGCGTGTTCACGCGCAACAAGGTCAAGGCCGCGCCCGTGCTGTGGTCGCAGCAGGTGCTCACGGCGGGGCGGCTGCGCGCGGTGATCCTCAACTCCGGCGGCGCCAACGCGTGCACCGGCGCGCCCGGATTCCAGGACACGCACCGCACCGCCGAGGAGGTGGCGGCGGCGCTGAGCGACTGGGGCAGCGACACCGGCGCCGGCGAGGTGGCCGTGTGCTCTACCGGTCTCATCGGCGACCGCCTCCCCATGGACGCGGTGCTGGCGGGGGCGCGCGAGATCGTGCACGAGCTGGCCGGCGGGCTCACCGGCGGAGACGACGCCGCGCGCGCCATCATGACCACCGACACGGTGCCCAAACAGGCGGCCGTGCACCACGCGGGCAAGTGGAACGTGGGCGGCATGGCCAAGGGCGCCGGCATGCTCGCGCCGTCGCTGGCCACCATGCTGTGCGTCATCACCACCGACGTGGTCGCCGGCCCCGGGCAGCTCGACGCCGCGCTGCGCCGGGCCACGGCGCTCACCTTCGACCGGCTCGACGTCGACGGCGCCACCTCCACCAACGACACGGTGCTGCTGCTCGCCTCGGGCGCCAGCGGTGTCGAGGCCCCGCAGGAGGAGCTCGACGCGGCGGTCCTCGCGGTGTGCGACAGCCTCGCCGACCAGCTCATGGCCGACGCCGAGGGCGTGACCAAGCGCATCCGCATCACCGTGCAGGGCGCGGAGAGCGAGGACGAGGCGCTCACCGCCGCCCGCGCCATCGCCCGCGACAGCCTCGTCAAGACGGCGCTGTTCGGGTCCGACCCCAACTGGGGCCGCGTGCTGGCCGCGGTGGGCATCGCCCCGATCGCGCTCGACCCCGACCGCATCCGGGTGTCGTTCAACGGGTCGCCGGTGTGCGTCGACGGCATGGGCGCGCCCGGCGCGCGCGAGGTCGACCTGTCCGGCGAGGACGTCCACGTGCTGGTGGAGCTCGGCATGGGCGCGGGCGAGGCGACCATCCGCACCACCGACCTGTCGCACGCGTACGTCGAAGAGAACTCGGCGTACTCGTCATGACCGGCGACGCCCGGCCCGTGGCCGGAAAGGGGACCACCGTGCACAGGCCCACCGAACCCTCGCCGGCCCTCGGCGCGCTCACCGCCATGGACAAGGCCTTCGTGCTCGCCGAGGCGCTGCCCTGGCTGCAGCGGTTCCGCGGCCGCAAGGTGGTGGTCAAGTACGGCGGCAACGCCATGGTCGACGAGCAGCTCAAGCGGGCGTTCGCCGCCGACATGGTCTTCCTGCGCACCGTCGGCATCCAGCCGGTGGTGGTGCACGGCGGCGGCCCGCAGATCAGCGCGATGCTCGCGCGCCTCGGCATGGAGGGCGAGTTCAAGGGCGGCTTCCGCGTCACCACCCCCGAGGTGATGGACGTGGTGCGCATGGTGCTGTTCGGTCAGGTGGGCCGCGAGCTGGTGGGCCTCATCAACGCGCACGGCCCCTACGCGGTGGGCATCTCGGGCGAGGACGCGCACCTGCTGACGGCCGAGCAGCGCAGCGTGCTGGTCGAGGGCGTGCCCACCGACATCGGACTGGTGGGCGACATCGCCTCGGTGAACCCCGATGCCGTCCTCGACCTCATCGACGCCGGCCGGATCCCCGTGGTCTCCACGGTGGCGCCCGACGCCGGCGGCGTGGTGCACAACGTCAACGCCGACACCGCGGCGGGCGCCCTGGCCGCCGCCATAGGGGCCGAGAAGCTCGTGATCCTCACCGACGTCGAGGGCCTGTACACCGACTGGCCCGACCGCGACTCCCTCGTGAGCAGCATCGACGCGGCCGCGCTGGAGCAGATGCTGCCGGGGCTCGCCTCGGGCATGGTGCCCAAGATGGAGGCGTGCCTGCGCGCGGTGCGCGGCGGCGTGCCCAGCGCCCACGTCATCGACGGGCGGCTCGCGCACTCGGTGCTGCTGGAGCTGCTCACCGAGGAGGGCATCGGCACCATGGTCACCCCCGCCGGGCAGGCGGATCCCACGGAACAGGAGACGGCAGGCGCATGACCGCACCACTGCAGCACCGTTGGGCGGACTCGCTCATGGACACCTACGGGGTGCCGGGGCTGGCCCTGGCGCGCGGCGAGGGCGCCGTGCTCACCGACGCCGACGGCAAGCGCTACCTCGACCTGCTCGGCGGCATCGCCGTGAACTGCCTCGGCCACGGCCACCCCGCGGTGGTGGAGGCGGTGCACCGCCAGCTCACCACGCTGGGGCACGTGTCCAACCTGTACGTCAGCGAGCCGCCCGTGGCCCTGGCCGAGGCGCTGCTCGCGCGCCTGGGGCAGCCGGGCCGGGTGTTCCTGTGCAACTCGGGCACCGAGGCCAACGAGGCGGCGTTCAAGCTCGCGCGCCGCACCGGGCGCCGCCGGATCGTCGCCGCCGAGGGCGGCTTCCACGGCCGCACCATGGGCGCGCTGGCCATGACAGGCCAGCCAGACACGCGCGCGCCGTTCGAGCCGATGCCCCCGGGCGTCGGGTTCGTGCCCTACGGCGACGTCGCCGCGCTCGAGGCTGCAGTCGACGACGACACCGCCGCCGTGGTGCTCGAGCCCATCCAGGGCGAGATCGGCGTGGTGGTGCCGCCGGACGACTACCTCGCGGAGGCGCGGCGGATCACCGCCGAGCGCGGCGCGCTGCTCATCCTCGACGAGGTGCAGACCGGCATCGGCCGCACGGGCCGGTGGTTCGAGCACCAGCGCGCGGGCATCGTCCCCGACGCCGTCACGCTGGCCAAGGGCCTCGGCGGCGGCCTGCCGATCGGCGCCTGCATCGCCGTGGGCGAGGCCGCGCGGCTGTTCGGCCCCGGCCAGCACGGCACCACCTTCGGCGGCAACCCGGTGTGCGCCGCGGCGGCGCTCGCCGTGCTCACCACCATCGAGGCGCAGGGCATCCTCGACCACGTCGACGCGCTGGGCAAGACCATCGCGGCCGGTGTCGAGGGGCTGCACCACCCCGCCATCGACCACGTGCGGGGCGCCGGGCTGCTGCTGGGCATCGTGCTCACCCGCCCGGTGGCCAAGCAGACGGAGGCGGCGGCGCGCGAGGCGGGATTCCTCATCAACGCCCCGCGGCCCGACGTGCTGCGCCTCGCCCCGCCGCTGATCCTCACCGACGAGCAGGCGGACGGCTTCGTCGCGGCCCTGCCCGGCCTGCTCGACACCGCCACCGCCGCGGCCGCGGCAGAAGGGAGCGACCGATGACCCGCCACCTGCTGCGCGACGACGACCTCACCCCCGCCGAGCAGGCGGAGGTGCTCGACCTGGCGGCCGCGCTCAAGGCCGCGCCGCTGTCGCGCCGCCCGCTGGAGGGCCCCAAGTCGGTCGCGGTGCTGTTCGACAAGACCTCCACGCGCACGCGCATGTCGTTCGACGTCGGCATCGCCCAGCTCGGCGGCCATCCGATCGTGCTCGAGGCGTCGAGCACCCAGATCGGCAAGGGCGAGACGATCGAGGACACGGCGCGGGTGATGTCCCGCTTCG
>CAZDSL010000219.1:0-2397 GCA_964507655.1 uncultured Mycobacteriaceae bacterium
CCCCGCCGCCGTCTCGGGCGCCGCCGCGGCCGAGGGCGCGCTGGCACACCTGGGCCTCGCCGACGCCGCACCCACGCCGCTGCCCGAGCCCGACTGCTACGTCGACCGCGGCGCCGGCGTGTACGGCCGCATCATGATCGACTACCCCGACGGCCCGCCGCCCGCGGGCGCCCCGCGCGTCGTGATCGATCCGGCTGCGCCCGCCGGCGCCGACTCCGGCTTCGACGAGGCCGAGGCCCGCTGGCGCGCGGGCTGCGCCGGCTGATCGGCCCATGAGCACCGCCGACGCCGATCCCGTCGGCCCGCTGTGGCGCGCGGCGCAGCTCTTCCGCGCCGTCGGGTTCGTCTATGCGCTCGGGTTCCTCGTGGCCGTCGACGGCGACCTCGCCCACCCCGGCGCCGCGTGGGCCCTGTTCGCCGTCCTCGCCGCCGCGAACCTCGTCTGGGCCACCGGATACCTCGTCGGCTTCGGGCGCCGGTGGGGGTACGTGGCGATCGAGCTCGCAGTGTCGGCGGCGATGATGCTGTCGACGCTCCTCGTGGCCGACAGAGACTGGATCGCCGGAAACCAGACCTGGCCCACCACGCTGTGGATGACCAGCGCGGTGCTGTCCGCCGCGCTGCTCGGCGGCGCCCGCTGGGGCCTGGCGGGCGCGCTGGTGATCGGCGCGGCGAGCTACACCGTCAAGGGCTCGATCCCGCTCAATCTCGGCCGCAGCGCCACCATGATCCTGCTCGCGGCGGCGGCGGTGGCGGTGGGCATGAGTGCGACGCGGGCCCGCTCCACGCACCGGCGGCTGACCGAGGCGGCCGCAGTGGCCGCCCGGTCCGAGGAACGCGAACGCCTGGCGCGGGAGGTGCACGACGGGGTCCTGCAGGTGCTCGCCCTGATCTCCCGCCGGGGCAGCGAGATCGGCGGCCCCACCCGCGAGCTGGCGGAGCTCGCCGCGGAGCAGGAGCGGCGGCTGCGGCGGCTCATCGCCACCGGGCCTGCACGGCCGGAGGGGTCCGACCCGGCGTACCGAGACCTGTGCTCCGCGCTGCGCGACCTCGCCTCCGACCGGGTCGACGTGAGCGCGCCCGCCGAGCCGGTGCCGCTCGACGCCGCACGGTGCACGGAGCTGCTCGCGGCGGTGCACAACATCCTCGACAACGTGCGGCGTCACGCGGGCCCGGACGCCGCGGCCTTCGTGCTGCTCGAGGACACGGGCGACGAGGTCATCGTGAGCGTGCGCGACGACGGCGCCGGCATCGCCCCGGGCCGGCTGCGGGAGGCGGCCGCGGAGGGACGGATGGGGATCACCCGCTCGATCATCGGCCGCGTCGAAGCGCTGGGCGGCCGCGCCGTCCTCGAATCCGCGCCGGGCGCCGGGACAGAATGGGAGCTGACCGTGCCTGCCGGACGACGAGAGGGGGGATCGTGGTGACCGAGGGATCGGCTGTGCTGCGCGTGATGGTGGTGGACGACCACCCGATGTGGCGCGAGGGCGTGGCCCGCGACTTGGAGGAGGAGGGCTTCGAGGTGGTCGCCACCGCGGACGGGGCGGTGAGCGCGGCGGCACGGGCCGCCGCGACCCTGCCCGATGTGGTGCTGATGGATATGCAGATGCCCGACGGCTCCGGGGCCGTGGCCACCGCACAGGTCCTCGCCGCGCACCCGGGTGCCCGCGTGCTGGTGCTGTCCGCATCCGACGAACGCGACGACGTCCTCGACGCGATCAAGGCCGGCGCCACCGGGTATCTGGTCAAGAGCGCCCGGCGGTCCGAGCTGGTGGCCGCGGTGATCGCGACGGGCGACGGGCAGGCGGTGTTCACTCCGGGTCTGGCGGGCCTGGTGCTGGGCGAGTACCGGCGCATCGCCCGGTCCACCGGACCCGACGCGCCCGCACTCACCCCGCGCGAGACGGAGGTGCTGCGCTTCGTCGCCAAGGGCCTGTCGTCCCGGCAGATCGCCACCCGCATGGGGATCAGCCCCCGGACCGTCGAGAACCATGTGGGGGCGACGCTGCGCAAACTCCAGCTGGGCAACCGCGTGGAACTCACCCGGTACGCCATCGAGCACGGGCTGGACGACGATCCCCGCTAGCCCGTGCGCGCCGGTCCCGCACGGGCAGATGACCAGGCCGACTGAGTAGTTCTGCGCATGTGCGCCGCGCCACGCGCGGCGAGGCTGAGTGGCATGAACCGCAATCCCGGCTCGGCCGTCACCGCCGAACACATCGACGCGCAGCTCCGTGAGCTGACGCGCCGCGTCTCGGAGGTCTCCGCCGACTTCACGGCATTCGTCGGCGCCGGCCCCGCGGAGCCCGCCCGGCCGCAGGTCCAGTACGCCACTCCCCGTGCCTACGAGGACACCTACCGGCAGGCCCCGGCCCCCTACCCGCCGGCCCCGCACCC
>CAZDSL010000219.1:2497-5300 GCA_964507655.1 uncultured Mycobacteriaceae bacterium
CGGCTGCGGCGCGCAGGACCGTGGCGGAAGGCCTGTCGTCCGCCGCCGAACGCGGGGTGGTCGGCCGGGTGCTCGCGGCGTTCGGCGTCGGCATCACCCTGATCGGCGTCGTGCTGCTGCTGGTCCTCGCGGCGCAGGCCGGCCTGCTGCGTCCGGAGGCCCGGGTGGCGGGCGGTGCGGTGTTCGCTGTCGCGCTGTTCGCCGCCGGAGCGCGCATCGGCCGGCGCCCGGCGAAGCGGCCCGGGGCGGCGGCCCTGGTGGCCACCGGCGTCGCCGCGGCATTGCTCGACGTCCTCGCCTGCACCACGATCTACCACTGGCTGCCGCCGGTGGCCGCCGTGCTGATCGGCGCCGCGATCGCGGGCGGCGGCCTCGTCCTGGCGCACCGCTGGGACAGCCAGGCGTTGTGCCTGATGGTCTCGGTGCCCCTGCTGGTGTTCGCCCCGGAGGTCACCTGGGGCGTCGACGGGACCCTCGTCGTCTTCATGATCGCGTACGCCGCGGCGACGCTGTGGCTGCAGCGGGGCCGCGACTGGACCGCGGTGTTCCTCGTCAACACGGTCGCCACCTCCGTGCCGCTGATCGCCGTCACGGTCTCCGTCGCCCCCGTGGATTCGTTCTTCGGCGCCTCGACCCGCGTGGTGTTCGGCTCCACCGTCGTCGGCAACCTGATCCTCGCCCTCGCCTCCGCGCTGATCCTGCTCCCGTCGAGCACCCGTCCCGTCCTCGTCGCGCTCGGCTCGGCGGCCGCCGGGGTCCCCGTGCTGACCGTTTTCGGCGTGCTCGACCGCCCGTCGGCCATCGCGCTGGCGGCCGTCTGCGCATTACTGCCCGCACTCACCGCGATCGGCACCGCGCATCGCGCGTCGGTGGGGGTCGGCGCCCGCGCCGTCTGGCTGTCGACGGCATCCGTCATCGCCACGGTCACCGTCGTCTGCGCCTCCACTCACGCCGCGGCCGCGGCGGCGCTGCTGGGCACCGCCCTGGTGATGGCGGTGGCGGTCCGCTATGCCGGTGAGCTGCAGCGGACACTGCTGATCATCGCCACCGTGATCGCCGGCATCGGCCTGTGGGCCATGGTCTTCGAGGGTGCAGTCATTCAGCTCACGGACGTGGATTCGCTTCGCACCCAGGAGCGGGCGGGGCTGCTCGCCGCCGCGGTGGTGGGGATCACCGCCACCGGCCTGCTCACCGTGGCATGGGCCGACCGGGCCCGGTCCCGCGCCGCGCTCTGCTGGACCTTCGGCGGCCTGCTCGGCCTCGGGCTCGTCACCCAGGCCTGCCTGGCCGCCGCCCAGCTGATCACCGGCGGCACCGAGACCGGCTTCCGCGCCGGCCACACCGTCGCGACGCTGCTCTGGTTCGCCGCCGCCGCGGCCGCACTCATCCGGGCGCGCGGGCTGGACCGCGGGCCGCGCGCGGTCGCCCTCACCGCAGGCCTCGCGGTCAGCGTCGCGGCCGTCGGCAAGCTGTTCCTGTTCGACCTGGCCACGCTCGACGGGCTCCTCCGCGTCGTCGCCTTCGTCGCCGCCGGGCTCGTCCTGCTGGCGCTCGGCGTCTCCTATGCGCAGAGCCTGGGCGGCGACGAGGGCGCACACGGACTGCGCCCGCAGGCACCCTCGGGACCGCACCGCTGAACCGTCTCTGCCGAGCCTCTCCTCGGGGCCCGCACCCCTCCCGGGGGCGCGGGCCCCGTCGGCGTGCCACCTGCAGTGCTCGGCTTTCGCCGCACGGCGCTCCGTGTAGCGTCGGGATGTCCGCGGGCGCCGCCGCACCCTCACCCCCCAGGAGCCGCACCATGCCGCTGCGCTACGTCGCGATCGGAGACAGCCTCAGCGAGGGGATCGGCGACACGCCCTGGCCCGACGGCACACCCCGCGGCTGGGCCGACCGGCTCGCCGCCCGCCTCGCCGCGCACCACGGCGGCATCGAATACGCCAACCTGGCGGTGCGGGGCCTCAAGACGCGCGCCATCCTCGAAACCCAGCGCGGCGCGGCCGCGGAGCTGGAGCCCGACTACGTCACCGTCACCGCGGGGATGAACGACCTGCTGCGCCCGCGGCCCGACTTCGACGCCCTGCACGCAGACCTCGCCGCGCTGGTGGAACCGTTCCGCCGCCGCGGCACGCCGGTCGTCTTCGTGCCGATCCCCGACCTGCGCCGCATCACGGTGGTGTCGCGGCTGCTCGAGCACAACCGGGTGCGGCTCAACGCCGTCTACCGTGATCTGGCGGCCCACCACGGCGTGCGGCCCATCACCGACACCACCGGCACCATCTTCGAGGATCCGCGCGCCTGGGGCGACGACCACCTGCACCTCACGCCGCTCGGGCACGAGCGCCTGGCGCAGGCGGCGGCCGACCTGTTCGGGCTGCCCGGCGCCGACGGCTGGGCGCCGCCTCCCCCCGGGCCGGTCCCGCGGATCACGGCCCGCGGCGAGGCGCGGTGGGCCCGCGAGCACCTGGCGCCGTGGGTGGGGCGGCGGCTGCGCGGCGAGTCGTCCGGCGACGGGCGCGCCGCGAAGCTCCCCGCGCCGCGGCTCATCACGGCCGGCGGCGCCGACGCGGACGATTTCCCTGCATCGCGGTCCGTGTAATCTGAGCCGCAGTACCCCACCGGCAGAAGGGACCCGGCGATGCCCGAGGCTGCGCCCGACCGCGACCTGATCACGCTGTTCACCAAGGCCCTGCGCAGGCTCGGCGAGGCCGGCGAGCCCCAGGACGCCAGCCGGCTCGCCGCCCAGGCATGGTGGGGCCTCAAGGACAGCGACCCGCGCGCCGCCGAGCGCATCAACGGCACCCTG
>CAZDSL010000220.1:0-5266 GCA_964507655.1 uncultured Mycobacteriaceae bacterium
CGCCGGCATGCGGTTGGACGTTGGCGAACTCGGCGTCGAACAGCTCCTTGGCGCGGGCGCGGGCCAGATCCTCGATGACGTCGACGTTCTCGCAGCCGCCGTAGTAGCGGCGGCCCGGGTAGCCCTCGGCGTACTTGTTGGTGAGCACGGAGCCCTGCGCCTGCAGCACCGCACGGGGAACGAAGTTCTCGGACGCGATCATCTCGAGCGTGTCGCGCTGGCGGGCGAGCTCGCCGGCCATCGCCTCGGCGACGTCCGGGTCGAGCTCGGCGAGCGGGGTGGTCATGCTCGAGGCGGCGCGGTGCGAGCCGGACGCGGCAGTCGTCATCGAATGTGCTCCCTGGGGTGGGTCGGAGTGCAGGAACCTCCGCCCATCTTACGAGGCGGGCGCGACCTCCCGGAACGCGGAGGAGCGGCGGGCGGCCGCGCGGTGGCCCCCGTCACCCCGGCCCGGCACCCCGACCCGGCACCGCGACACCTCCCCCTGCCCGGCACCAAGGCCCGGCACCCCGGCCCGGCACCAAGGCACCTCCCCCGGGCCGGCACCGAGCAGCGCCCCGCACCATCACCGCCCCGCCCCGAGCCCCCCCGGCGTCTCAGCGCGCCCCGGCCGCGAGTTCGGCGCGCAGGTGCGACGGCAGCAGCGGCTCGTCGAGCAGCCGGCCGAAGCGCTCCACGCCGTCCACGCCCTCGGGCCTGGCCTCGAGCCACTGCCGCAGCAGCCGGTATCCCTCCACGTACGTGCTGATGTAGGCCCGCCACAGCGGCGAGGTGAGGAAGCGCAGCTGCTGCCGGGCGCGGTCGGGGGTCACCAGCGTCCACCGCTGCAGGAAGGCGGCCACGTCGTCTTCGGAACGCCCGCGGTCGTGCAGCATCAGCGCCGCGTCCTGGCGCACGCCCAGCAGCTGGGCGGACGCGTCGGCGATGCGCTCCGCCTGCTCGCCGTCGAAGCGCAGGCCCAGGTCGGCGAAGATGCCGCGCGCCCACGCGCCCCAGCCGGGGCCGACGATCGCCTCGAGAGCCAGGTCTGCCAGCCCCTCGGCCATGAGGCACTGCGGGGTGTTGACGAGGAACAGCGTCTGCTCCGCCTCGCCCGCCGCCACCAGTCCGGCCTCCTTGCGGCAGTGTTCGGTGTGGTGGCCCGGGTAGGCCTCGTGGGCGATCAGGTGCGGCAGGTTGGCCATGCGCTGCTTGAGGTCGGCGTTGATGGCCACGGTGGAGCGGAATCCGCCCAGGTAGTAGTTGAACCCGGACCACGGCTTGTCGGTGACGATGCGGTACTCCACCGTCTCCTGCTCGGGCAGCGGGTACACCTTGCGCACCCGGTCGCGCAGCGCCGAGGAGAACGCGTCGACGCACTCGGCGAGCCGCTGCGGCGGGATCTCGTCGGCGGCGCGGAAGGCCTGCAGCCGCTCCTGCACGGTGCCGTCGCCGTCGAGGACGCCGTCGAGCGCCCGGTGCGCCTCGCGGTAGCGGTCCTCCTCGCCCATCGCGATGCGCACGTCGAAGTACGCCTCGACCTCGTCGACGAACCCGATCTTCTCGCCCGCGAACGTGCGGGCGGAGCACTCGAGCGCGCGCAGGTGTGCGGCGATGAACTCGGCGCGCCGCCCGGCCAGCCCCGGCGCCTCGAGCACCTCGGCCCGCAGCGCCGCGGCCTGGGCGGCCAGGTCGGACGGCCGGGGCGCCGGTTCGTCGGCGACGACGCGGCGCAGCGCCGGGTCGCCGGTGAAGGCGTCGACGAAGCCCTCCTCGATGCGGTCGAAGCGCAGGCCGAGCAGTTGATAGCGGCGGATCAGATCGGAAGTCTCCACACTCCGTGGACCCTAGTACCTCCGCGGGCACCGCGACCCGGATCGCGCGCGGGGGGCCGCAGGGTGTTGACTGAGCGCATGCACGGCGACTCGACAAGCCACCGTCTGCGACCGCCCCGCGCCCGCACCGGCGGCACGACCGCATCGCCCGCGCGTCCGCACCGCGGCGCGGCGGCGTCCCGGGAGGTCCGTCCGTGTCGCGGATGACCGAGCCCAGCCCCTACATCGAGTTCGACCGCCGCAGCTGGCGGGCGCTGCGCATGTCGACGCCCCAGGTGCTCACCGAGGAGGATCTGCGCAAGCTGCGCGGCCTCGGCGAGCAGATCGACCTCAAAGAGGTGGCCGAGGTCTACCTGCCGCTCTCGCGCCTCATCCACCTGCAGGTGGCGGCCCGCCAGCGCCTGTTCGCCGCCACCGCGACGTTCCTCGGCGAGAAGCACCCCGAGCGCCAGGTGCCGTTCATCATCGGCGTGGCCGGCTCGGTGGCGGTGGGCAAGTCCACCACCGCGCGCGTGCTGCAGGCGCTGCTCGCCCGCTGGGACACGCACCCGCGGGTCGACCTGGTCACCACCGACGGCTTCCTCTACCCCAGCCGGGAGCTGGTGCGCCGCGGCATCATGCACCGCAAGGGCTTCCCGGAGAGCTACGACCGGCGCGCGCTGCTGCGGTTCGTCACCGAGGTGAAGTCGGGCGCCCGCGAGGTGGCGGCCCCGGTGTACTCGCACATCTCCTACGACATCGTCGCCGGCGAGAAGCAGGTGGTGCGCCAGCCCGACATCCTCATCCTCGAGGGCCTCAACGTGCTGCAGACGGGCCCGCGGCTGATGGTCTCGGACCTGTTCGACTTCTCGATCTACGTCGACGCCCGGATCGAGAACATCGAGAACTGGTACGTCAAACGCTTCCTGGCCCTGCGCGGCACCGCCTTCGCCGACCCGGAGGCGCACTTCCACCACTATTCGCAACTCTCCGACGAGCACGCCACCATCGCGGCCCAGGAGATCTGGCACACCACCAACCGGCCCAACCTGGTGGAGAACATCCTGCCGACCCGTCCGCGCGCCACGCTGGTGCTGCGCAAGGACGCCGACCATTCGATCAACCGGGTGCGCCTGCGCAAGCTGTGACGCGGGCGGTCAGCCCGCCGGCGCCTGCAGAGCGGGGAACCAGATGTCGGCCAGCACCTCCGCGGCGCGGTCGTCGGGGAATTCGATGGTGCCCTGCACGGCGGCGCGGGTGAAGTAGCGCTCGAGCTGCGTCACCAGCAGCTCGATGCGGAAGCGCGCCTCGTCGCGCCGCCCCTCCGGCCAGCGCCCCAGGTAGGCGGGCATGGCGTCGGTGAGCATCGCGATGGACTCGCGGCCCACCGGCTGGAACCCCGGTTCGGCGGCCAGCGCCTCGTCCCAGGTGGGCAGGATGTCGCGGTTGCGGTCGAACCAGGCGAGCGCCCGCACCACCCACGCCGTGAACTCGGCGCGCGAACCCGTCTGCAGCACCGCGTCCAGGTCGGCGTAGACGGCGGCGGCGCGCTGCTGCATGGTCTCGGCGCTGATCCGGGCGAGGATGTCGGTCTTGCCCGCGAAGTGCAGGTAGAACGTGGCGCGGCTGCACCCCGCGTGCCGGGTGATGTCGTCGATCGTCACCGCCGTGAACCCCCGCGTGACGAACAGCGTGCGGGCCGATTCGAGCAGCGCCAGCCGGGTGCGGCGCTTCTGCTCGTCGCGCAGCGTGGGGCGCGGCGCGTCCTCCCCGCCCGCGGCCGGCGGCACCGTCGCCGTGCCCGCCGCCCGCGCACCCGTCGCCGCGCCTCGCGCCACCGCGCCTCCTGCCGCCTCGCCGGCCATGCACCCGCCTTCCCCCGCCCGGCGCTGCCCGCCGACGGTCCGCCGTCCGCGCCCCACTGTACAAAAGATCGATTCACTAGACAGAGTGTCAGTGAAGCGATATACCTGTGATCGACGCCATAGCGATCCGGCGGCGCACCGGGTCCCGGCCCGCCCGCGCACGGCACACCCCACACCCCCGCAACCCAGAGAGGACGGCCCCATGCCCTCGTCGTCATCGTTCACCCCCGCCTTCCCCGGCACCGCCGCATCCCCCGGCACCGTGTGCATCATCGGCGCCGGCTGCTCCGGATTCAGCACCGCCAAGCGGCTCAAGGACTACGGCGTCGCCTACGACTGCTTCGAGCTGTCCGACGACGTCGGCGGCAACTGGTACTTCGACAACCCCAACGGCATGTCGTCGTGCTACCAGTCGCTGCACATCGACACCTCCACCACGCGGCTCGAGTTCGAGGAGTTCCCGGCCGACCCCGACTGGCCCGACTTCCCCCACCACTCGCTCATCCACCAGTACTTCCGCGACTACGTCGACCACTTCGGCGTGCGCGAGACGATCACCTTCAACACGGGCGTCGAGCACGCCGCACGCCGGGCCGGCGGGGGCTGGGACGTCACGCTCACCACCGGCGAGACCCGCGCCTACGACGCGCTCGTCGTCGCCAACGGCCACCACTGGAACCCGCGCATGCCCGAGTACCCCGGGCACTTCGACGGCCCGATCATCCACAGCCACGCCTACCGCAGCCCGTTCGAGCCGGTGGACATGCACGGCAAGCGCGTGATGGTGGTGGGCATGGGCAACTCGGGCCTCGACGTGGCCTCGGAGCTGTCCAACCGCACCGTCGCCGAGAAGGTGTGGGTGTCGGCCCGCCGCGGCGTGTGGGTGCTCACCAAGTACCGCGGCGGCAAGCCCGCCGACAAGATGATGCTGCCGCCGTGGATGCCCAAGAAGGTGGGGTTGAAGATCTCGCGCCGCGCCATCCGCAAGATCGTCGGCAACATGGAGGACTACGGCCTGCCGAAGCCCGACCACGAGCCGCTCGCCGCGCACCCGTCGGTGAGCATCGACTTCCTCGAGAAGGCAGGCTCGGGCGACATCACCTGCGTGCCCGCCATCGAACGCCTCGACGGCGACGCGGTGGTGCTCACCGACGGGCGGCGCATCGAGGTGGACGTCATCGTGTGCGCCACCGGGTACCGCATGTCGTTCCCGTTCTTCGACGCGCCCGAGCTGCAGCCGGACGCCGAGCACCGCTACCCGCTGTTCAAGCGCATCATGAAGCCCGGCATCGACGACCTCTACTACGCCGGCCTGGCGCAGTCCTCCCCCACGATCGTCAACCTGGCCGAGCAGCAGAGCAAGCTCATCGCCAAGCACCTCACCGGCATGTACCGGCTGCCCTCCGAGGCGCGGATGCACGAGATCATCGCCCACGACGAGCACAAGCACCTGGGCCAGTACTACGACGCGCCGCGGCACACCATCCAGGTGGACCTGGCCCGCTACTCGCGCGACCTCGCCCGCGAGGTGGCCGAGGGCGAGAAGCGCGCCGGCGCGCTGGTGGGCGCCCGATGACCGGCGCCGCGCGGCCTGCGCCGGCCCCCGCC
>CAZDSL010000221.1:0-5249 GCA_964507655.1 uncultured Mycobacteriaceae bacterium
GTTGTGCGGGGGCCTCGGGCGTCCGGCGCCGGCCGGTGCGGCCCCCGCGCTGTCGGCTCACCCCGGGGCCGAGCTGTCCTACCCGTGCGTCGAGCGGGGCGGTCCGGCGTAGCGGCGGCGGCGAATCCCGCTGGATCCGCCTCGTGAAATCTCGTTGTTGCGGAGCAATCGGGCTCTTCGGAATCTAGAGTGCCTGGACGGTTGTTTGGATCTGTCCGGAGTGGTTGATCGACCGCAAGATGTAGTGGTCGAGGTTCCGGAAGCCCAGCGCGATGCCGCGTAGATGCTCAAGCCGCCCGTTGATCGCTTCTACGGCGCCGTTGGAGACGCCGACGTCGAAGTAGGCGAGGATCTCGCGGCGCCGCTTCCACAGACTCCGCCGGAGGCTGGCCAGCTCCGATAGCCACTTCGGGACGCCGGTGCGGATGGCTTTGAAAGTCTTGATCATGGCGATCTTCCCGGCGCGGCGGTCCGGGTTCCCGTAGGCGTCGATCAGGTCCTGATACGCCAGGTAGAACGCCTCGATCGGCTCGTGCCGCTCGTCGGCGAGCATGGCCCCGAGGCGGCGTGCCTGCTTGTCGGTGAGCAGGTCCATGCGGGTGAGCAGGATCCGCCGGATCCCGTAGAGCGGATCGCCTGACCTGCCGCGATGGCCTTGGGTGTGCTGCTGGATGCGTTGGCGGCACACGGTGAGCTTGCCGGCGGCCAGGTGCACCACGTGGAACGGGTCCATCACCGTGCGGGCCTGCGATAGCGATCGTGCGGCTGCCGCGTGGTAGCCGGCGAAACCATCCAAGGACACGACCTGGATGCGGCGGCGGAAGTTCGGATCCTGCTTGCCGAGCCAGGCGTCGACGACCTTCCCGGAGCGGCCCGGCGCCATGTCGAGCAGCCGGGCGGGTCCGGGGCCGTCGATGACCGGGGTCAGGTCCACGATGACGGTGACGAACGAGGGGGCTGCTGTCCGCGGACGTGTTTCCACTTGTGTTCGTCGACGCCGAGGTAGCGACGGTGTCGAGGCGGTGCGGGTCGGCGAGCACCACCTCGCGCACCGCTTCGAGGGCGAGGGTGTTGACGGTGGCCTGCCCGCAGTCTGGGCATGTGTTGTCGGCGGCGACGGGGCGGCAGTCGATGTAGGTGGTGGTCTCGCTGATCGCGGCGTTCGTGATGGTCACGCCGAGCTCGACGGTGCTGCAGATGGTGTCGGCGACGGTCTCGGTAGGCTGCAAGGCGGGTCCTGTGGTGGTCGATGGGGAGCTTCGCAACTCGCAGGCCCCGCCTACATGTTGTCGTCTCCGCTCACCTCGCAGGACACACGTCTACGCACTCTGCATAGCGAAGAGCCGCCAATCGGCGTTGCTACGCCAACACTGTTCGGACTACCCGGGCTGCGCGTCATCGGCGTCCGCGGGCGCGGCGTCGGCACCAGAATCGTCGCGATGATAGCCGATCACGACGGTGTTCGCGGTTGCTCAGACTGCGGGGGCGCGTCCACATTCAGCAAGGCAGCACGCTCACGCGCGCGGACTCGCGGATCCCCGGGCTTGCCACCCTCGCGACCACGGTGGACAGGTGGTGGCCGGGGATCAGCGCCTTCCAGGAAACGGGCACCACGAACGCCCGCACAGAGGGCTGCAACAGGCTGGTCAATACGGCCAAGCGGTCGGCCTGCGGTATCCCAAATGAAGAAGAATCCTGTCGACGGATACGAATTCACTGCAGCGGCAGACAGCGGGCTGCTGCACACCGGTTCTCATGCTGACTGCCCGCACAAGATCGAAGAGCCACGAAAGATCGAAGGTAACGCCCTGGCTAGGCCTGTCGTTACGGCGGTGCGTAGCAGCGGTGCTGTTCCGGCGTATGACGCGACACCGGTTCCGGTGGCAGATGCAGACAGCGGCGGGTAGCACGACGTACACTCACTCACCAGAATGGTGCCCTTCGAACTTGCGTGAATACGACCGTAGAAGAGTCATATTTTTGCAGTTCCAGGCACCCTTCTGTGTGAGCGACGCGACCCGGCTCACGGCCCACCGTGAAAGGCCGAGGCTAGGTGGGCGGCGGCCCCATGGACCTTTCCTATCGGCCAGTGTGATACGGTGCTATTGGGGTGAGGGTAGGCGCCACTGGGGAGGGCCTGTGGTCCAGCCTTTGCCCTGGCTGCAAGCGGCGCGGCAGAGCTGGGAGCGAGATGCCCAGCGATGAGGCGCCGGCCGAGAATAAATTGGCGCCTCCACTGGTTCAGGAATTGCGAGTTTGGAGGCGGCAAGCAACGAGGGGGTTTTCAATGAAAATGAGATTGTCGCGTAAGCTGGCCGCTGATCTGACAAAATCATCTGTAACACTTTTCGCGGTCGGATTTATTGTCGCCGGCTTGGCGGTTAACTCCGCGGGCGCATCAACTCCGGAAAGTGTAAAGACTGAGACCACCGCCTCGGGATACAGTTTATCAGTATCGGGAATTACTGAGTCTTTCAGTGCTGTGCCGAACCTCGCGGGTAGCCCCACTTCGAAAGAGGCATTCTTTGACGAGAAGGGCGGCGCACTAATTTCCGGCGACGGTAAGGAGCCGATCGATACTGCAAACCTTGAGATTGGCTACCAGGTTGGTTGTCCGTTTACCCTTGGCGGGGTCACGATTAATTCGAACATCGGAGTCCAACCCTCTGTGGGGGCCCAGATCGGGATCGGTGGCGTAGCCGCTGGCCCACAGATTGGATTGGATCTCGGAAGCGGAGCCGGAATAACATTGAATCCGGGCCAAATAGCAGAGGTTTCTGTTGCTGCTAAACCAATGCAGAGCAATGTGGCTGAAATAGCGCTGAGCGGCATTCATGTGAATGTGGACGGCTGCATTGGACCAGTGACTCTCCGCCCTTACTACAAGGCATCGATCTCCACTGGCGTAGATAGTACCTCCGTGACCGCGTATGGCCCGATCCGCGAGATGTAGCTTGCTTCGTCGATTCCATTTTGCGCTCACGCGCAAAGACGTCCTTAACGAGGGGGGACATATGTCCGTTCGTAAACTCTTGGCCACTGGAACCGGGATTGCCGCTTTTGTGCTTTCAGCTGGAGCGGGGCTTTCTGGGGCTAGCCCAATCGAAGGCGATGCAGGTGCCGCTGGCTCAACCGCCTCTGCAACGACGTTGGACTCGAGTTTGGGCACCCCGATCCTTCAACTCAATCGCCAAAATGCGTTTTGCATTATTCATAACGATCACGGCGGGTGCTTGGGTGCAGGAGTCCTGGATCAAGTTGGTGCCGGAGTAGGCGACGGGCTGACGGGAGGAATAGTTACAGGCTGTGTTGGCGGTGCGTTTTTTGAAGGGGCAGGCTGTGTTCCCGGCGCCGTCACTGGAGGGGTCCTTGGAGGAATCTGGGGAGGGGTCACTAATCCTATCAAGAATCTGTAAGAAGTAGACCTAACCCACTCGCCATGCCGGAGGAAAATATGGAACAGTTGCAGATTTCTTTGGATACCCCATCGAAGCTGGACATCGATACCGCTGTCCGACTCTTAGGGCCAAGCGCAAAGCGGGTCAAGCGCAGCTCAGATGGCTCTGTTCAAATGAAGTTCGGCAATATATTTATGTATCGACTCCTCGGAAGCCTTATACTCCCCGAAAAGTTCTTCCCATACACTGTGGAGCTGACTTCGGAGGGCGGTGAAACGTCTGTGCAACTCAAAAGGAGGGGAAGTTTTTCTCCCGTTCAATTGTATGCACCGGTGAGGCAATTCGAAGAACAGGCGAAGAAGATTTCGGAATTGCTGAGCGGCTCCTGACTTGATTTTGTACCCAGCTGCTAACCTCTTGACCCGAGAGTGTTGGGTTCGAAATTGATACTGGAAGCGTGGCATTCTGTTGGAAGAGCGTCCTTTGTTGCCCGCTCTTTACGGCGGACGACGGGAACGATGTCGGCTCTTCGATGTTGAGTGGGCTGTCCTGGCCCGATGTCGTTTGGCGTGTATGAGACGCTAACCCAGTCTAAAGCTCCTGACCGCCTGGAATTTGGTTGTTGCGAAGCAATCGGATTCCAGGTGTGTCAAGGGCGCATACAATGCTATGCCAACAGGGTTCGAAATGCCCGGATTTTGTATCATCGGCGCGACGTCAGTACCAGAATCGTAGGCGCGGTCACCGATGACGACCGTGCCCGCGTTTGCCCTGAGCGCGGGGTCGCGTCGACATCGAGCAAGGGCAGCACGCTCACGCGCCCGAAGGGCATTCCCTGCGGCGATGACCGGATCATCGTGGAGTGAACCAAGTGACAATTGCGGTTCCCCGAAGCCGACCGCCGCCGCGCAACCTCCACTGAGGCGATTATGCAGATCCCGGTGCGGGGCCGGGGCGCCGGCCGGCTGCGCCACCGGATGGGCGCGGCGACCGGCGAGGAGACCCGCTCAGTCGCCGAGGTCGCGGCCGGGTTCTGCGTGTCCTGGCCGACGACGCACCGCACGTTCATTATGCATGCCGATGTGCTGCTCAGACAGGCGGCGCCGGTGCGGGCGCTCGGCATCGACGGAACTCGGCGGGGCTAGCCCCGATTACGGCGATGCGAGGCGGCGGACACCCGGGTGCGCCTTGATCCGTGCGGCGCTGGGTTTGAGTGGGCCTCGAGGGCAGTCAGAGTCTGCTCGGGCAGATCGAGTGGCGCACCTCGGCCGCGGTCGTCGCCTGGCTTCTGCTGCTGCGAGGCATTGCGCTGGGCTTCCGGAACCTCGACCACTACATCTTGCGGTCGATCATCCGCTCCGGACAGATCCAAACAACCGTCCAGGCGCTCTAGATCTCGAAGAGCCCGCACACCTCCAAAACAAGCAAGCATGATTGCTTTTTACCCGCGGCTGTGTGACGCTGAGCACGTGGCTGAACTCGAACCCGTGCTCGCCGACCTCGCCGCGGAGGGCGCCGCCCTCGACGCGCTCGTGGCCGGCCTGGACTCCTCCGCATGGACCACGCCCACCCCGGCCGCCGGCTGGAGCATCGCGCACCAGATCGCGCACCTGGCCTGGACCGACCACGCGTCCCTGATCGCGGCCACCGACGCGGACGCCTTCGCCGCGCTGGTGGGCGAGGCGCTGGCCGACCCGCACGGGTTCGTCGACGAGGCCGCCGAGCGCGGGGCGCGCGAGGCCCCGCCCCGCCTGCTGGCCCGGTGGCGCGACGGCCGCGCCGCGCTCGACGCCGCCCTGCGCGCCCGGCCCGCGGGGGAGAAGATCCCGTGGTTCGGCCCGCCGATGAGCC
>CAZDSL010000222.1:0-5223 GCA_964507655.1 uncultured Mycobacteriaceae bacterium
CCGGGGCCGGCGGGACACCGCACTAGCTCGCCCCGGGGCCGGCGGGACACCGCGGCAGCGTCCCCGGCCCGACAGGGAATCCGGCCCGGCAGGGAATCCGGCCCGCCGCCGCAGCACGCCCAGCGCCGTTTCCGGCCGCCCACGAGTATCTCGCCTTCCGGCCGCCCACGAGTACCTCGGCCGCCTACGAGTACGCCTCGTCGAGCGACTGCACCAGTTGCAGCAGCGCGGCGCGGAACCGCTCCGGGTCGTCCACCGCCCCGGTGATGACGGTGCCGGCCGCGACGCGGTCGTGGATGCGCGCGTGCAGCGCACGGCCTTCGTCGGTGATCGACACCAGCTGCCGGCGCTCGTCCAGCGGGTCGGTGGCGCGGGTGACCATGCCGTGCCGCTCCAGCCGCTCGATGCTGCGGCTGATGGTCTGGTCGGTGACGCGGCAGTCGCGTGCGAGACCGCGCTGCGGCAGCGGGCCGTCGAGGAGGCACTCGAGGATGATGAACCCGGCGTGACTGACGCCGTGCTCGCGCAGCAGCTCCTCCCACGCGTGCTGGACCAGCCGCGACGCCGTCATCAACAGGCGCCCGGTGGTCCACTCGCTGAGTTGCTGTGCCACGGATCAATCGTAGGCAGCACCCCGGCTACCCGCGGTCGAATCGGCCCGGCCCCGGCAGCCCCGCCGGCACACGCAGGCCCCCGGCAGCCTCGCCCCGGCGCACGCAGGCCCCGGAAGCCTCGCCCGGCACCCGCACACCCCAGAGCCCCCGGGCACACACAGGCCCCCGCCGGATTCCCGGCGGGGGCCTGGTGTGCACGGTGCCGGACCGGCCGGCACGCGCGTCAGATCTGGCTGGCCATGCGGCCCTGCGGCTCGCCGCCCAGCTCGGTGAAGGCCGCGGCGTGGTAGATCTGCCCGGGCACGTGCACCGCGTGCACCACGCCGGCGTGCGCGTCGCGCCAGAACCGCTGCAGCGGGTGCTGCAGGTGCAGCGCGCCGCCGCCGGAGCGGTCCATGATCTCGTCCACCGCGCGCACGGCCCGGTGCGCGGCCGCGATCTGCGTCCGGCGCCCCACGGCACGCTCCTCGAAGCTGATCTCCTTGCCGGCCTCGACCTTGTCGAAGAAACGGCAGGTGGTCTCGATGAGCGACGTGCGCGATGCCTGGATCTCCGCGGCCGCCTCGCTGATGGCGTAGAGGACGTACGGGTCCTCCTTGATGGGCTGGCCGGTGATGGCGACGCGGTTCTTCTGCGCCTCCACGTGGGCGTGCATGGCACCCTCGGCGATGCCGATGACCGCCGAGGTGATGCCCAGCGGGAAGACGTTCCAGTACGGCATGTTGTAGAGGGTCTGGGTCAGGCCCATCTCCTTGGCCGCCTCGCCGCTCATCACCTTGGGGGCGTCGAGCGTGCGGTGGGTGGGCACGAAGGCGTTCTTGACGATGACGTCCTTGCTGCCCGTGCCGCGCAGGCCCACCACGTTCCAGCTGTCGTGGTCGATCTCGTAGTCGCCCCACGGCACCAGCACGTGCATCATCTGCGGCGGCATCAGCGGCTTGCCGTCCTTGTCGCCCACCATGGCGCCGATGAACAGCCAGCGGCAGTGGTCGGTGCCGGACGAGAACGACCAGCGCCCGTTGAGGATGTAGCCGCCGTCGGTGGGCACCGCCACGCCCATGGGGGCGTACGGGGAGGCCATCCACACGTCGGGGTCCTCGCCCCAGATCTCCTCCTGCACCTTCGGGTCGGCCACCGCGAGCTCCCACGGGTGCACGCCCACGATGCCGCCGAGCCAGCCGGTGGCGCCGTCAAGGGCGGCGGTGCCCATGACCGTCTCGGCGAACTCGCGCGGGTGCGCCTCGTCGCCGCCGTGCGTCTTCGGCTGCAGCAGCCGCATGATGCCCGACTGGCGCAGGATGTCGGCCGACGAGTCGGCGACGCGCATCAGCTTCTCGTTCTCGGCCGCGTTGGCACGCACCTCGTCGGCGCGCGCCATGATGGCGTCCAGTGCCTTGGTCATGTCTCCTCGATTCCGGATCGGTTGGTCGCTTGTTCTAGAAGGCGCGACGCCGCGGCCTGCCACGGCGTGCCCCTCGGGTCATCCGGGCAGCCGGTCGGCCGAATCCGGGCGGGTGAGGAACGCGATGACCGCCGACAGCCACGCCTCGCGGGCTTCGATCATCGTCCAGTGCCCGCAGTCGGGCAAGACGTGCAGCTCGGCTCGTGGGATGTCGCGCATCGGCAGCATCGCCATGTCGAGCGGGCTGACCCTGTCGTCGCGGCCCCAGGTGAGCAGCGTCGGCGCCTGGATCCGGTCGAGGCGCGACCAGTACGGCGCGGCCTTCGAGGTCTTGGCCGCCGCCATGGTCGCCGCGAACGCCTTCGAGCTGTACATGCGCCGCGCGATCTCGAGCGTCTCGGGATCGGTGGCCAGGCGCCAGCGCTCCTCGATCATCTCCTCGGTGACGGTGGCCGGATCGTGCACCATCGAGTGCAGCCACCGCACCAGCCCCTCGCGCGTGGGGTTGTCGGTGAACTCGCACAGCAGCTTGATGCCCTCGCTGGGGCCGTGGCTGAACAGGGCCTTGCCGGGGCCGCCGACGGTGACCAGCCGGCGCACCCGCTGCGGCTCGGCGATCGCCACGTTGGCCGCCACGATGCCGCCCATCGAGTTGCCGATGATGTCCACCGCGCCCAGGCCGAGCCCGTCCAGGAACCGGCCCACCGAGGCGCCCGCCATCATCATCGGGTGCCCGTCGCCGGGGTCCGAGACCCCGAAGCCCGGGAACTCGAGCATCAGGCACCGGAAGTGCTCGCCCAGCGCGCCGACCACGCCGCGGTAGTTCTGCCAGCCCGTCACCCCCGGGCCGGAACCGTGCAG
Organism: uncultured Mycobacteriaceae bacterium; assembly: GCA_964507655.1. Taxonomy (GTDB): domain Bacteria; phylum Actinomycetota; class Actinomycetes; order Mycobacteriales; family Mycobacteriaceae; genus Tomitella. The sequence goes on from CAZDSL010000222.1 coordinate 2,878, forward strand.
CAGCAGCAGCGGGGGGCCGTCGCCCACCTCGTGATACCGCAGCACGCCCGCGTCGGTGCCCAGCTCCCGCCGGGAACCCTCGTAGTCGACATCCACCATGCGCATGCTCCCGTCCTCGGGCCACGGGCCCTGTCGTCGCTCTGTTCCCGGAAATTATCGCCGGTGCGACCGGCCGTTCCGCGGTGTCCCGATCACCGGAATGGCGTCTGCGTCACGCCGTGGCGCTGCGCAGCACCCGACGGTGCCCGCCCGCCACGCGGGGCGATCCGCTGCGCCCGCCCCGCTGGCCCGCGGCCCGCTCCATCTCGGGGTAGAGCTCCTGCGCGATCTGCCGCGCCGTGCCCAGCACCAGCGGCGCGAAGCGCTCGAGCGGCACCTTGTTGGACTCGGGGCACAGGCACACCGCGGCCTCCGGGCCCTCGGGGCCGATGATCGCGGCGCCGACGCTCGTGAGCCCCATCGCGCGGCGGCCGGACCGGTCGATGGACAGGCCGTAGCGCTGGCGGATGCGGTTGAGCTCCTGGTGCAGCTCCGGCAGCGTCCACGCGTCGCTGCCGCGGGGCGAACGGATGCGATCGCCGATGAGATCGTCGACCTCCTCGGGCGTGAGCGCCGCGAGCATCGCGCGCCCGCCGGTGTTCCAGTGCACGGCCGTGCGGCCGCCGACGCGGGAGGCGAGCCTGCCGGCGAAGCGGCCGCCGATCTTGTCGAGGAAGACCTCGTCGGAGCCGTCGATCGCCGACAGGTGCACCACCATGCCCGTGCGCATGTGCAGCTCGTGCAGGTACGGGTTGGCCACGCTGCGCAGCTCGGCGTGGTTGTTGCCGCTGTCGCCGAAGCCCAGGGCACGCCGGCCCAGGCCGTAGCCCAGCGAGCCGTGGTCGAGCCAGTCGAGCTTGACGAGCTGGTCGAGGATGCGGTGCGCGGTGGACCGGGGCAGCCGGGTGCGCTGCGCGACCTCCTCGAGGTTGAGGCGGCTGGAGCGGCGGTCGAACGCGTCGAGGATGAGCGTCATGCGCTCGACCATCGACGGCGGCAGCGGCTTCGGCTCAGCGGCGGGGACAGCGGGGGTGGTGGTGTCCGCAGACGACATCGAGGCCTCCATCGGGTGACGGCGTGGCATTCCACGGTGCGGGTCCGCGGACTCCGCCGGCGTGCACAGGGGTGATGGCACGCCGCCTGGGAGCGGGAATCGCGGCTGAACACGGGGGTGTTCGGGGGAGGGTCGCACAGCAGAATTGGAATTGATTCTTAAACTGTAGCAGTGACGGGGGTCTCGATTCAACGGGGATGCAGTGATGTCGCGGAAGCGCCACATCGCTCCCGCTCATCGAAACCCCGCCGCGGCGTCCGGACCCCGGTGCCGCCCTCCCCGCACGCACTCCCGCGACCCGGTGGAGACTGTCCCCCAGTGTGCCCGCCGACCGAGGGGAAGACATGAAGATCGGCATATCCAGCCCGGTGGTCATCCGGCATCCGGCCACGCGCCGCGCCTGGGAGGACGACGCGACGATCGAGGACCTCGCCCGCATCGCCGAGGCCGCCGACGAGCTGGGCTATCACCACCTCACCTGCAGCGAGCACGTGGCCGTGCCGACGCCGACGGCCCGCGAGCGCGGCGGCACCTACTGGGACCCGCTGGCCACCTTCGGCTTCCTGGCCGCCCGCACCCGGCGCATCCTGCTGGCCACGCAGGTGCTCGTGCTGGGCTACCACCACCCGCTGGAGATCGCGAAGCGCTACGGCACGCTCGACACGGTGAGCGGCGGCCGGCTGGTGCTGGGCGTGGGGGTGGGCAGCCTCGAGGCCGAGTTCGACCTGCTCGGCGCCCAGTTCGCCGGGCGCGGGGCGATCGCCGACGACGCCATGCGCGCCCTGCGCGCCGCCCTCGGCGAGGAGCTGCCCGAGTACCACGGCACCCACTACGACTTCGGCGACGTCGTCGTCTCCCCGCACGCCGTGCAGCCGCGGGTGCCGATGTGGGTGGGCGGCAAGTCGCTGCGCTCGCTGCGCCGCGCGTGCGCGCTGGGCGACGGCTGGGTGCCGTTCGGCCTGCCCCACCACGCGCTGGCGGGGATGCTCGCGCAGGTGGAGCCGCCGGAGGGGTTCGCCGTGGTGTTGCCGGCCGGAGCCCAGCTCGACCCGGGCGCCGACCCGGACGGATGCCGCCGCGCCCTCGACGCGACCCGCGACGCGGGCGCGACGATCGCCTCGGTGTCCGTGGCCGCCACCGGCGCCGACCACTACCGCGACCAGCTCGCCGGGCTCGCCGACCTGGCCGGCTCGGCGGGCGTCGAGTTCGGCTGAGCCGCCGGCCGGGCGCCCGGGGTCCCGCGGCCCGCCGCC
>CAZDSL010000223.1:0-2194 GCA_964507655.1 uncultured Mycobacteriaceae bacterium
CCGGCCCGGCGGCGGGCGGGCCCGCGTCCGGTGTGGGCGGCCCGGGCGACGGCGCGGGATCGGACGGCGGGGGATCGGCCGGCGGGGGATCGGCCGGGGCGGGTCCGGCGCCGCCCGCGCGCTTCGAGGAGATCGCGCTGGTGATCGACGACCGCACGGAGGGGCCGCGGCCATGACCGCGCCGCAGCCGCCGGAGCTCACGATCGGGATCGACGTGGGCGGAACCAACCTGCGCGCCGGCGTGGTCGACGCCGCGGGCGAGGTGCTGGACGCGGTGTCGGTGGGCACCCCCTCCGCGCCGGCCGCGCTGGACGCCGCGCTGGTGGACGTGGTGCGCGGCTTCACCGGCGAGCACCGGGTGGCGGCCGTGGGGCTCGCCGTCGCCGGCTTCGTCTCGCGCGATCAGCAGGTGGTGCGTTTCGCGCCGCACCTGCCGTGGCGCGACTCGGCGGTGCCCGCCCGGCTCGCGCCGCGGATGGGCCTGCCGGTGTTCCTCGAGCACGACGCCAACGCCGCGGCCTGGGGTGAGGTGTGCTTCGGGCCGGCGGGCGACGCGGAGAACGTGGCCGTCGTGGCGATCGGCACCGGCATCGGCGCGGCGCTGCTGGTGGGCGGCACGATGTACCGGGGCTCGAACGGGGTGGCCCCGGAGCTGGGGCACCTGCCGCTGGTGCCCGGCGGACGCCCGTGCGGCTGCGGCAAGTCGGGCTGCTTCGAGCGCTACTGCAGCGGCACCGCGCTGGCGGCGACGGCCATCGGGCTGCTCGACGCGGCGCCCGGGCGCGCCTCGGCGCTGCGCGGGGGATCCGGCCCGGTGACCGGGGCGCGGGTGGCGGAGGCGGCGGCCGGCGGGGATCCCCTCGCCCGCGAGGCCATGGCCGACTTCGCCCGGTGGCTGGGGGTGGGGCTCTCGATCGTCGCCGACGTCTTCGACCCCGACCTCATCGTCGTCGCGGGAGGCGTATCGGCGTCCGCCCCGCTGTTCCTCGACGACGCGCGCCGCGCCTACGCGGGCCTGGTCACGGGCGCCGGGCACCGCCGGCTGGCGCGGATCCGGCGCAGCGAGCTGGGGGTGGCCGCCGCGATGATCGGCGCCGCGGAGGTGGCGCGCCGCGGCGTGGCGGCGGGCCCCGATCCGGCCGGCGCCGCCCCGGCGTGACCGGCGCCGCGCGGGCGCGGATGCGGCCGTCCCGGGGACCTGTGTGGTGACGCGCACCGCATCTGGGTAAAGTCTGGCGGGGACCGTTCCGGTCGGGGGAACGGGGAGATGGAGGAGTCGCGCATGTGGTATTGGCTGTTCAAGTACGTCTTGATCGGTCCGCTGCTGCGCCTCCTCGGCCGCCCGCGCATCGAGGGCCTCGAGAACATCCCCGTCGACGGCCCGGCCATCCTCGCGAGCAACCACCTCGCCGTGGTCGATTCGCTCTACCTGCCGCTGATGGTGCCGCGCCGCATCACCTTCCTCGCCAAGAGCGAGTACTTCACCACGCCGGGCCTCAAGGGACGGCTCAACAAGTTCTTCTACTCGGCGTCGGGCCAGGTGCCCATCGACCGCAAGGGCGGCGAGGCCGCCCAGGCCGCGCTCGACACCGCGCGCCGCGTGCTGGAGGAGGGCAAGCTGCTGGGGCTCTACCCCGAGGGCACCCGCTCGCCCGACGGCCGCCTGTACAAGGGCAAGACGGGGATCGCGCGCATGGCGCTGGCCACGGGCGTACCGGTGATCCCGGTCGCGATGATCGGCACCGACATCATGAACCCCATCGGCTCCAAGTCGTACCGGCCCACCAAGATCACCGTCCGGGTGGGTGAGCCGCTCGACTTCAGCCGCTACGAGGGGCTCGAGGGCAGCCGGTTCATCGAGCGCGCCGTCACCGACGAGGTCATGTACGCGCTGATGAATCTGGCCGGCCAGGAGTACGTCGACGTCTACGCCGCCAGCGTCAAGAACGGCGGCGCCGGCGCCGCGGACGCACGGCCCGGCGCCGATGCCCGCGACGTCGCCCGCATCCCCGACACGGAGGCCGGCTGACGCGGCCCGCCGGCCGCCGCCGGGCGGCCAGTACTGTGTGCGCGTGCGCTACTTCTACGACTGCGAGTTCATCGAGGACGGCCGCACCATCGACCTGGTCTCCCTGGGCGTGGTGGCGGAGGACGGCCGCGAGTTCTACGCGGTGTCCACCGAGTTCGACCCGGC
>CAZDSL010000223.1:2294-5213 GCA_964507655.1 uncultured Mycobacteriaceae bacterium
CCGCGCGCGCATCCGCGAGGACCTCACCGACTTCCTGCTGGCCGGCGGCGATCCGGCCGTGGCGCGGCCCGGCGACGTCGAGCTGTGGGCCTGGGCGGGCGCCTACGACCACGTGGTGCTGTGCCAGCTGTGGGGCGACATGACGGCGCTGCCCCGGTTCATGCCGCGCTTCACTCGCGAGCTCAAGCAGCTGTGGGAGGACCGCGGCAGCCCGGCGCTGCCGCCGCAGCCCGACGGCGCGCACGACGCGCTCGTGGACGCGCGGCACGATCTGGCCAAGTACAACGCCATCCTCGCCGCGGGCGGCCGGTAGGGCGGACCTTCCGTGCGCCGGTGCGGCGCGGCCGCATACCCTGGTGGGGTGAACTGGACTGTCGACGTGCCCATCGACCTGCTGCCCGATCTGCCCCCGCTCCCGCAGAGCCTGCGCGACCGGCTCGACGCGGCGCTGGCGAAGCCCGCCGCGCAGCAGCCGCAGTGGGATCCCGACCATGCCCGGGCCATGCGGACGGTGCTCGAGTCGGTGCCGCCCATCACCGTGCCCACCGAGGTGCAGGCGCTGCAGGACAAGCTCGCCGAGGTGGCCCGCGGCGAGGCCTTCCTGCTGCAGGGCGGCGACTGCGCCGAGACGTTCGCCGACAACACCGAGCCGCACATCCGCGGCAACATCCGCACGCTGCTGCAGATGGCGGTGGTGCTCACCTACGGCGCCAGCATGCCGGTGGTGAAGATCGCGCGCGTCGCGGGCCAGTACGCCAAGCCCCGCTCGGCCAACACCGACGCGCTGGGGCTGCTGTCCTACCGCGGCGACATGGTCAACGGCTTCGCGCCCGATGCGGCCGCCCGCGTGCACGACCCGTCCCGCCTCGTGCGCGCCTACGCCAACGCGGCCGCGGCGATGAACCTGGTGCGCGCGGTGACGAGCTCCGGCATGGCCGACCTGCGCCGGGTGCACGACTGGAACCAGGAGTTCGTGCGCACCTCGCCGGCGGGGGCGCGGTACGAGGCCCTGGCGGGCGAGATCGACCGCGGCCTGCGGTTCATGGACGCGTGCCGGGTCACCGATCCGGCCCTGTACACCTCCGACATCTACGCCAGCCACGAGGCGCTGGTGCTGGACTACGAGCGCGCGATGCTGCGGCTCGACACGGAGACCTCCGACCAGGCCCGCCTGTACGACCTGTCGGCGCACTTCCTGTGGATCGGCGAGCGCACCCGCGGCCTCGACGACGCCCACATCGCCTTCGCCGAGCTGCTGTCCAACCCCATCGGCGTCAAGATCGGCCCCACCACCACGCCGGAGATGGCGGCCGAGTACGTCGAGCGGCTCGACCCGGAGGGCCGCCCCGGCCGCCTCACGCTGGTGGCGCGGATGGGCAACTCCAAGGTGCGCGACGTGCTCCCGGCGATCGACGAGACGGTCGAGGCGACGGGCCACCAGGTGATCTGGCAGTGCGATCCGATGCACGGCAACACCTACGAGGCCTCCACCGGATACAAGACCCGCGACTTCGACCGCATCGTCGACGAGGTGCAGGGGTTCTTCGAGGTGCACAACCGCCTGGGCACGCATCCCGGCGGCATCCACATCGAGCTCACCGGTGAGGACGTCACCGAGTGCCTGGGCGGCGCGCAGGCGATCTCCGACACCGACCTTTCGGGCCGCTACGAGACGGCCTGCGATCCGCGCCTGAACACCCAGCAGTCGCTGGAGCTGGCGTTCCTCGTGGCGGAGATGCTGCGCGGCTGATCCTGAGGGCGGCGTGATCAGGGCACGGCGGTGAGGGTGACGGTGCGGCCCGGCTGCAGCCGCGTGCCCGACGAGGGCGACTGCGCGATCACCACGGAGCCGTCGCCGTCGAAGAGCTGGTGCACGCGCACGTCCAGGCCCAGCTCCGAGAGGGTGGAGCGGGCGGTGCCCACGGTGCGGCCCACCAGGTTCGGCACCGTGGACGTGTCGGAGACGTACACCGTCACCTGCGGGTGGGCCGGGTCCACGCGGTCGCCGGCGGCCGGCGCGGTGCGGCCCACCGTCCCCGCCGGGGCGTCGGTGCCCGACGCCGTGCCGCCCTCCACGGTCTCGAGCCCGGCGGCGGCGAGGGCGGCGCGCGCGTCCGACGGGCTCTTGCCGGCGACGTCCGGCACGGTGACGGCGTTGGAGACCAGCAGCGTCACCGCGGTGCCGGCGTCCACGACGGCGCCGACGGCCGGGTCGGTGCCCGACACTGTGCCGCCGTCGACCGCCGCATCGAACACGGTGCGCTGCCCGGCCACGGTGAGGTGCGCGTCGGTGAGCGCCTTGGTGGCCTCCTCCGGCGTGGTGCCCGCGATCTTCGGGATGTGCACGGGCGGCGGCCCCTTGCTGGCCGTGAGCGTCACCTCGGAGCCCACGGGCACCACCGTGCCGGCCGCCGGCGCGACGCGCAGCACCTGGCCGGCGGGCACGGTGGCGCTGTACTCGTCGGCGCCGCGCCGGACGGTGAGCGTGCGCTCGGTCAGCTGCGCCGCCGCCGCGTCGGCGGTGGTGCCTGAGGGGAACCGGGGGATCGACGGGCGCCCCAGCGACACGCTGACGGTGACGGCGGAATCGCGCGCGATCCGGGTGCCCGCCGTCGGGTCGATGCCCAGCACCTGGTCGAGCGGCGCGTCGTCCGAGTAGACGCCGCGGACGCGGGGTGCGAGGTCGGCTGCGGAGACCGCGGCGAGCACGGCCGCCTTGTCCATGCCGGAGATCGACGGCACCGTGGTGAGCCGCCCGGAGGCGAACCACCAGCCGCCCACGCCCAGCAGCACCGCCAGCACGGCGACGACGGCCGCCCACACCAGGGAGGACCGGCGCGACCGGCGCCGGGCGCGCGCCGCCTCGGGCGCATACCCGCCGCGGGGCGGCTCGTCCGGCCCGTCGCCGGCGGGCCCGGG
>CAZDSL010000224.1:0-5154 GCA_964507655.1 uncultured Mycobacteriaceae bacterium
TCGAGCAGCTCCACCCGCACCCCGCGCGAACGCAGCCAGGCGAGCTCGCCGGGGAAGGTGCGCGCCTCGCCCACCACCACCAGCGGGATGCCGAACTGCACGATCGCGCCCGCGCACATCGCGCACGGCGCCAGCGTGGTGCACAGGACCGCCGCGCGGTAGGAGGGCCGTCGGCCTGCGGCGCGCAGGCACGAGATCTCGCCGTGGGCCACCGGGTCGCCGTCCTGCACCCGCCGGTTGCGGCCCGCCGCCGCCACCGCCCCGTCGATCAACAGCGCCGCACCCACCGGCACGCCGCCCTCCGCCAGCCCCGCCTCGCCCTCGCGCAGCGCGGCCTCGATGCCCGCCCGCCAGGCTTCGTCCATCATGTCCCCGCCCCGTCCATGCCCCGAGCGTAGGCTGCGGCGGGCGCCCACGGGCGGTTCCCGCTCAGCCCACGGCGCGGTCGGTGGGCACGGTGACGTAGCTGGGTGCGGCAGGGTCGAGCACCAGGTGCTCGGGCTTGAGGCCGCTCGCGTTGAGCAGCGGCCGCGGCGGCATCCCCTTCGGGACGTTCGACGCGTACACGTCCACCCGCAGGCGGTGTCCCGGCGCCAGCGCCGCATCGGTGGGCACCAGCCCCACGTCGAGCGTGGTGGGCCGCCCCGGCACGGTGGGCTCGAGCGCGTCGAGCGAAAGGGTGTGGTGCGGGTCGACGAGGTCGCCGGCCGGCGAGTAGCCACTCTGGTCCTCGTCGACGGCGCGCAGCGAGGCGACGAGCTGCCCGCTGGTGAGCACCGTGGACGTCCCGTCCGGCGCCACGTCGTTGAGCGTGGCCGTCCAGTACCCGTCGGCGGCGTCCATGACCGTGTTCAGGTGCACGTTCACCGGCCCGGAGAGCACGGTCGGCTCCTCGACCGGGGCGCTGGTGAACGACAGCGCCGCGCCTTCGGCGATGCGCGAATCACGCCCGCACGCCTCCACGGCCGCCACGATGCCGATGGTCTGCTCCGCCGCGTCGCGCGAGCACAGCGTGGTCAGGGCCGGCGCCACGGTGAGCGTGGCCGGCGCGCCCGTGCCGCCGGGCGTGAGCGTGCCGTCGTGCACCGAGCCGGGCGCGGTGCCGCTGGGCGCGGCGCTGAGGTAGAGCCGCCGGTACTCCATGCCCGGCGCGGGGAAGGCGCCGCCGGTGACCCAGCCCTGCCCCTGCCGGAGCATCGTCACGGGCCCGTAGGTGTCGATGCCGTTGTCGATGCCCTTGAGCCAGTGGTCGAACCACGCCCGCTGCAGCACGTCGAGCCGGGGCGGCGCGCCGTCCTCGCCGAAGCCGCTGCCGAACGTCAGGTGGTAGCCGTCGCCCATGATCAGCTGCTTCTCCCCGGGCGGCAGCGGGATGGCGTTGTAGATGCGCGGCTCGCTGTTCGCGAACAGGTCGTGCCAGCCGCCGTAGACGAGGGTGGGCACGCGGATCCGTTCCGGGTGCGACTGCAGGTCCTGGCGCAGCGGGCTCGACGCCTCGAGCAGCGCGCGCAGGTCGCCGTGCACGTCGTCGACGGTCGGCGCGGTGACGGCGCCCGCGAACACGTCGAGGAATGTGCCGGGGTCGGCGGCGCGATCGGCCAGCCACTGCTCATCGAAGTCGCCGTGGAACAGCGCGTTCAGATCGGGCATGAGCTTGAGCCCGTCGATGGCCGCCAGCCACAGGGGCAGGAACCCCACGCCCACGCCGCCGCCGGGGGCCACCACGTCGCGCAGCAGGTCCGAGCCCGGCTCCATGGGGAAGATCGCCCGGAGCGCGGGCGGGTTCTTCGCCGCCGCCTGCACCTGGTTGATCGCCGAGTACGACACGCCGTTCATCCCCACCGTGCCGTCGGAGTACGGCTGCCGCGAGGCCCAGTCGATCACCTCGAGCGTGTCCTGCTGCTCGCGGCGCTGGAACACCTGCCAGTCGCCCTGGGAGAAGCCCGTGCCGCGCACGTCCACCACCACCTGGGTGTAGCCGGAGCGGATCAGCTGCGGGTCGACGGTGAAGGTGCGCGCCCCGCCGCCCGAGACGGTCTTGACCAGGTCGCCGACGCCCGCCAGCGGCGTGCCGGCCAGGTCGAGCGCACGGGCGAAGTCGAGCACCGGCCCCGCGAACTGCGGCGTGGACAGCGCCAGGTCGGCGAGGTTCGACAGGAGCTTGGTGTAGGGCGTCATGGTGACGATCACCGGCGTGCGCACGTCGACGGCGGCGCCCGCAGCGTCGGCGGGCCGGTAGACGTCCGCCTTGAGCACCACCCCGTCGCTCATCGTGATGGGCACGTCCCTGTCGGCGTGCACCCCCGGATACTGCTGCGGCCCGTCCTCCGTCGCCGTCCACTGCGCGCCGAGCGCGCCGCCGGTAGGCCCCTCCGCCGCCGGGGCCTCGGCCGCCGCCGCTCCCCCGCCCAGCGCGATGAGCAGCGCCGCGCACCCCGCCGCCGTGATCCTCCCGATGCTCCGCATGCCTCGTCGCCTCTCCCTCGCCCGCGCCGCGACTCCCCCCGGAGTGCGCTCGGCCACGTTTGCTGTTAGACACAGGAACACTAAACCCGCGCCCCCCGGGCGCCAAGCACAGGAGGACTGTGATGCCCGTCACCGACCACGCGGAGGTCCGCCGCAGCATCGTCACACGCGGCGACGTCGATCTGGCCGTGTTCGAGCGCGGCGATCCCGACGGCCCCGTCGTGCTGCTGGTGCACGGCTGGCCCGACACCCACCGACTGTGGGACGGCGTGGCGCCGCTGCTCGCGACCACGCACCGGGTGATCACCTACGACACGCGCGGGCACGGCGAGTCCACCGTGCCGGGGAGGACCGCCGCCTTCACCCTCGACGAGTTCGCCGACGACCTGGCCGCCGTCATCGACGCCGTGAGCCCCGGCGCGCCCGTGCACCTGGTGGGCCACGACTGGGGCTCGGTGCAGTGCTGGGAGGCGGTGTGCCGGCCGGGCGCCGACGAGCGGATCGCGTCGTTCACGTCGATCTCGGGCCCCTGCCTCGACCACCTCGCCGTGTGGGCGCGCGAGCGGCTGGGATCGCGCAGCCCGCGGCGCCTGGGGCAGGCCCTCGCGCAGACGGCTTCCTCGGCCTACACGGCCTTCTTCATGACGCCCGTGCTGCCCGCGCTGTTCTTCCGCGCCGTGGGGCGGCCGGGCGTGTGGCGCCGGTTCCTGCGCCTCATCGACGGCACACCGCCGGAGCGGATCCACCTGGCGCCCACGTTCCGCCGCGACATGATCAGCGGGCTGCGCATCTACTCGGCCAACATCGTGCCGCGGCTGCGCCGCCCCCGCCCGCGCACCACCGACGTGCCGGTGCACCTGATCGTCAACCGCCACGACATCGCGCTGCGCCCGGCGATCTACGCCGACAGCGGGCGCTGGGCCTCCACGCTCACGCGCACCGACCTGGCGACGGGGCACTGGCTGCCGTTCCACTCGCCGCGACGTATCGCGGACGAGGTGGCCGGTGTGGTCGCCGCGCGCGCCGCCGGCGCCTGACGCGGCGGACCGTCGCCGCTGATTCGCGCCCGCGCTCTCCCCTCGCGAGCGCGGGCGCGGGTGCGGCCCGGCGATCGCACGGAGACACCGCGCCGATCGCCCCGGCGCCGCCCGCACATTTTACACAGTGCGAATCCGCCCCGAGAGAATCGGGCCGGGCGCCCTGCCTCCGGCACTGGGCCTCCGCCAGGGCATCCCGCGCGGGGTTCCGGCCGCCCGCTCACACCGCGCGAAGCATCCGCGCGCCCGCCGCCCGCACCAGATCCTTCAGCTCGGCCGGGCCGTCGATCACGACCTCGCTGCCGAGCGCCGCGATCACGGGCGGCAGCCAGTCGAGCCGCTCGGCGTGGATCTCGGCGCGGTGCCACGCGGGTCCGTCATCGTCGCCCACCAGCGGTTCGAGCCGGGCCACGCTGGCGGGCAGGTGGGCGCGCACGTGCTCCTTAGTGGCGCGGATGCGCAGCAGCACCGTCCACCGGTAGTCGGCGCCGGCGAAGCGCACCTCGAGCGGCGTCCCCGCGCCACGTGGGCGCTCGAAGACCTCCGGCAGGGCACGGGCGGACGCGATCCTGTCGACACGGAACGTCCGCTCCTCCCCGCGGGCCGTGTCGAGCGCCATCAGGTACCACCGACCGCCGTGCTCCTCGACGCCGTAGGGATGGACCGTGCGCCGCGACGGGTTCCCTTCGCGATCGTGGTAGCGCATGTCGACGGCGCTGCGGCCGCTCACGGCCTCCGCGAGCGTGAGCATCACCGCGGGATCGGGCAGATCGCGCGCCCGGTCGGCGCCGGCCGGGATCAGCCCCAGCACCGCCTCCGCCCGCCGGGCGTCCTCGGGCCGGGTGCACCGCCGGATCTTTGCCAGCGCCGTGAACAGCGCCGGAGCCGGCTCGGCCGTATCCGCCGGCGCGTGGGCCAGCGCCACGTGCAGCGCCACCAGCTCGTCGCCGCTGAAGGTGATGGGCAGGGCGCGCAGGCCTGGAGCCAGCCGGTAGCCGCCGTGCCTGCCGCGGACCGACTCGACACCGATGCCCAGGTCCACCAGCCGCGCCACGTCGCGGCGGACGGTCCGCTCGTCGACTCCGAGCCGATCCACCAGCTCCCCCACACTGCGTTGGTGCGCCGACTGCAGCAGCTCCAGCAGTCGCAGCGCACGGACGGTCGGATCAGCCATGTGCTCATCATCCCCCGAATACCGGGCGGATCCCGCCCGGTATCGGGGTTAGCGTCGCTCCACGGTGGGCGCTCAGGCTGCTCACCGCCGACCGGAAGCACACGAGGAGAGTCCCATGAACCTTGCCGCAACCAGGATCTTCACCGATGACGTGGACGCGCTCGTCGCCTTCTACGAGTCCGCCACCGGCATCACCGCCGCGCGCGTGCACCCGCTGTTCGCCGAGCTGCGCACCCCCGGCGGGACCCTCGCGATCGCGAGTACGCAGACCGTCCCGCTGTTGGGCCCGGAGGCCGCCGAGGCGCGCGCAAACCGGAGCATCGCGCTGGACTTCCTCGTCGACGACGTGGACGCGACCTTCGAGGCGCTGCAGGGCGTCGTCGGCGTCTTCGTCAACGAGCCCACCGACATGCCGTGGGGCAACCGTTCGCTGCTCGTACGGGACCCGGACGGCACCCTGATCAACTTCTTCACGCC
>CAZDSL010000225.1:0-3889 GCA_964507655.1 uncultured Mycobacteriaceae bacterium
TTCTGAGACGCGCACCACATCGCATCCCCGCGCACCGAATCACGCGCCGCCGGCCATCCCGGCCGCCTCGAGTGGTGCAGTCCGCGGTGCCGATCAGGCGAATCGGCACTCAAACCGCACCACTCGACGCCGCCGGCCGGCGCTCAGCCTGCCTGCAACGCCGAGGTCAGCGGGTGCGGATCGACCAGGTCGCGTGGTCGATGTAGGTGATCTCGCCCGTGTCCTGATCAACGATGCCGGTGGGCAGAGTGATCTCCACGCCCGCGAGCACCTTGCCGGAGGGGTCGACAGGATCGACCGTCACGGTGCTGGTGCTGCCTGGGGCGAAGATCTGCGGTTCGGGGATGAGCGCATTGTCGTCGGAGTCCTTCACCCCCGGGTTCACGTAGTACTTCTTGAGGCTCCACGGGGCCTTCGCGATGGCGTCGGGCACCGTGATGACCAGGGGTGTCGCGGCGGTGACGGGCAGCTCGACCGTTTTGCCCGGTGCATCGCACTCCGTGGGCTTGCGTGGATTGCAGTACTCGTACGGCGCGACGTGCACGGTGGTGTCGCCGGCGGTGGCGGTCACGGTGGGGCGGTCGGGCGAGTCGTCCGTCAGCGCATTCATGATCGCCCAGGTGACCAGCACGATGAGTGCGACGACGAGCACCGCGACGATGCTGCGCAGGATCAGCCGGGTACGCCTGCTGCGCGGCCGTCGCGAGACGGGAGGATGCTCGACGGTACTGCTCACCTTGTACTCCTGGTTGTGGATCGTCCGCCGCCCGCGACCTCGGGTGCGACGGTGTCGGGGCGGCGCCCTCGGAACGCCGGGATGATCGATCTCCCCTTCGCGATCAGCGCCGTCTGCACCAGGCCGACCGCGAGGATGCACGAGATCACCGTGAAGCCCACCCAGTAGTCGGTGGGCAGCAGCACGCCGAGCGCCCCGCCCAGCACCCAGCTCAGCTGGAGGATCGTCTCGGAGCGGCCGAAGGCGGAGGCGCGGGAGCGGTCGGGCAGGTCTTGCTGGATCGCCGCGTCGAGCGACACCTTGGACAGGGCGCTGGCCACGTTGCCGACGAGTGCGGCGATGGCGACCGTCAGCAGCACGTGGGTGCCTGCGGCGAACGCCGCCGCCGCGAATGCGGCCGCGGTGCACCCGACGATGACCGTCGCGGGCTTGCGCAGCTTCAGCCGCGCTCCGACCGCGTTGCCGGCGATGTTGCCGCCGCCCGCGGCCACCGCGATGGCGCCGGTGAGGATGAGCCCCAGCAGGCCCTCCTCGTCGGCGTGGGCCTTCGCCACGAAGGGGATGTAGAGGAACAGGAACCCGATGAGCACCTTGACGGTGCCGGTGCCCCACAGCCCCGTGAGGATGTTGTGCCCCAGAGGCTGCCGCAGCGTGGACGTGCTCCGTGGCCTGCGCAGGTGCAGACGCCGCTTGCCGCCGTCCTCGGGGGCGGCGTCGAACGGCCGGGTCGCCGCGGGGTGGCCGTCGCGGCCCGGCGGCTCGGCGGGGATGCCGCCGGGGCCGGGCGCCGGTGTGCCGTGGTAGGTGAAGGTGGTGGCGATCTCGCCCTCCGTCACCTCCACCCACGACGGGATGCGCATGCTCAGGTAGGCGCCGCCCGCGGCGAACAGGGCCGTGAGCCACAGCGCGCCCGGCGATCCGGCGATGAAGGCCACCACGCCGGCGATGGCGCCCGCCACCGTGGTGCCGCCGACGAGCCCGAATATCTGCAGGCGCGAGTTGACGCGCACCAGGTCCATCTCCGGCGGCAGCAGCCTTGGCGTCACCGCCGATTTGAGCACCGCGAACGATTTGCTCATCACGAGCATGCCGAGCGCCGCCGGATAGAGGACCCACGAGTCGAAGTTGAGCGCCAGGATGATCGCCAGCACCACGCGCACCCCGTACGAGGCGGCGAGCGCGATGCGGCGCCCGCGCTGGATGCGGTCGAGCGCGGGGCCGATCAGCGGGGCGATCACCGCGAACGGCGCGAGCGTCACCAGCAGGTACAGGGCCACCTTGGTCTTCGATTCGCCGGTGGCGGCCGAGAAGAACAGCGTGTTCGCCAGCGCCACCGTGAGCGCGGCGTCGCAGGCGAAGTTGGCCATGTACGCCCAGATCAGCGCGGTGAGGCCCGACTCGTCGGCGCCGTCGGCGTTGGCGGCGCGGCGCACGGTGGCGATGCCCTGGACGGTGAGCTGCCGGCTGCGCATGGCGGCGACCCGGGTGACGGTGATCTTGCGCGGAATCGACGACCCGCGCCGGCCGCGGCGGGGCGGGTCGTCGCCGTGGCCCTCGTCGCCTGGCGCACCGGCGCGGTCGTCGGCGCCCTGCCCGGGGCGCGGGAACCCCGCGTAACCGGCCGCGTCACCGCCTTCTGTGTGGTTCGAGCGGGGCGCCGCGGGCGGATCGAGCGGCGGCAGCGGGCTCCGGTACGCGCCGCGGTGGGGCGGCTCCCAGGAGGTGTCCCGGGGCGCCTGCCCGGCGTGGTCGGCGGCCGGATAGTTGGCCATGCCGGGGTGCGCGTCGCCGCGCTGCGCATGAGCGGACGCGTCGGCGGCGCGGGGGCGCGGTGAGTGGCCGGGGTCGTGCGGTGCCGCGGCGCCGGGGGCGGCGTGTGCGTCGGCGGACGACGGCTGCCGGCGCGGCCACCCGGGCCGGTGGCGGGGATCGTCTGCGGTCACGTGTCGATTCTTCCCCAGAAGGCCGGAGCGCGCCGACAGGGGCATGCCGGAGTGTCCGCGTCCCGCGGCTGCGGTGCGGGCCGCGCCGGTGCGGTGTGTCCGGTCTCACGCCCGGGCCCCGCGGCGTGGCCAGCGGCGCCGCCATGCTCCGCCGGGTCCGGCGGCGCTCGTGACGGTGTCGGGGGCATACGGCAAGATGGGGGGCGTGAACACCGTCGAATATCCCGCTGCAACCGATCGCCCCGGCGCGCAGGACGTCCCGCCGGTGCTCTCCGATGCCGTCGATCTCGCCCGCACCGCGGTGGAGGAGCTGGGGGAGGGCCGCGTGGGCCGGCACCTCGCGACGGTGCGTGAGGACGAGACGTCCGCCTCCCACTACTTCGAGGCCGGCATCCCCGGTTACCGCGGATGGCAGTGGGTCGTGGTGGTGGCCGCGGTCCCGGGCGCCGATGAGGCCACCGTCAGCGAGATCGCCCTGCTGCCGGGCGTCGACGCGCTCGTAGCCCCGCGCTGGAAGCCGTGGGAGGAGCGCGTGCGCCCCGGCGATCTCGGCCCCGGCGACCTCCTCCCTCCGCCGTCGGAGGACCCCCGCCTCGTCCCCGGCTACGTGGCCAACGGTGATCCCGAGGTGGACGAGGTGGCCTGGCAGGTGGGCCTGGGCCGCCGGCAGGTGCTCAGCCGCGAGGGGCGCGACGCCGCCGCCCAGCGCTGGCACGACGGCGACCACGGCCCCGGCTCCGACATGGCGAAGGCGGCCCCGGGCACGTGCGACACGTGCGGGTTCTACCTTCCCCTGGCGGGCGCCCTGCACAATGAGTTCGGCGTGTGCGGCAACGAGTTCGCGGCCGACGGCATGGTGGTCGACGCCCGCTACGGCTGCGGGGCGCATTCCGACACGTCGCTGCCCACCGGTGCAGGATCGCCGGCCTACAGCCCGTACGACGACGGCGCGCTCGAGTCCGTCACCGTGTCTCGCCCGGCCGCAGAGGCAGGCGCCGGCCCGGCCGCGGAGGCAGGCGGCGGCACCACCGGCGGAGAGGACGACCCGGCCCGGTGACGCCCACGGCCCGGCCCCGGCACGCCCCCGGCGGCGAGGCCGGCCCGGCGACGGCCCCGCCCGCGTGACCGCCCCCGACCCCTTCGGCACCGCCGCGCTGCGGTCCGCGACGCTCGACGCGTGGCGCCGTTCGCCCACGCGCCTGCGCGAGGA
>CAZDSL010000225.1:3989-5137 GCA_964507655.1 uncultured Mycobacteriaceae bacterium
GCCCTGGCGCGCGAGGCCGCGGTGCGTTCGCGCAGCGGCGGCATCGTGTTCTCCGCCCGGCGCACCCGGGCCGCGCTCGACGAGCACGCGCTGCGCGAACCCGCCGACGGCATCCCCGTGCTGCGCCTCGCCTGGCCCGACCCCGCACCCCCCACGACGGGCGACACCGAGGTGGTCCTGCGCCTCGACGACGATGTCGACACGGCCGCGCTGCTCGAGTCGATGGCGGCCGAGGCCCCCGAGCTGCTGCTCGAGCTGCCCGCGCTCGCGGCGATCACGGTGGGTGAGCACACCTGGCGGCGCACCGACGGCCCCGCACCCGACGCCCCCGCGCCCGACGCCCCCGCGCCCGACGTCGCCGAGGGCGCCCGCCTGCTCCGCCGCACCATCGAGGACTCCGCCGGCGCCGGCCGCTCCTGGCTCGAGGTCGCCGCACCCGGGGTGCGCTGGCTCGTGCGCCTCGGCGATGACGGTGCGGCCGTGCCCTCGCCGCCCGACGTGCTGCGCGCCCCCACCCGCTCCGACGAGGAGCTCTCCCTGCCGCTGCTGCTCATCGCCGACGTGCCGATGGCCCCCGACCGCCGCCGCGTGATGCCCGAGGCCGACCTGACTCCCGCCGCACGGTGGTACCCGGCGCTGCTGCGGGCGCTCGCCCCCGACGATCGGCCCGCGCTGGTGCCGCCCGCCGGATTCCCGCGCGGCCCGGTCGACGCGCACCTGCGCGAGCGGATCGCCGCGGCGCTGCGCGACGAGCCGTGGCTCCCCACGGTCCGCGGCCGCGACGTGCCCGCCGGCGCCGCCGTGCTCATCCCCGATCTCACGCCGGCGCTCGCCGAGGTGCTCGGCGACACGGTCGACGCGCTGCTGCCGCCCGGATGCTCCGGGTCGCGCGCACGCACCGCGCTGGCACCGTTGGGTGTGCGCGAGCTCGACGCGGCCGGCCTGGCGGAGGCGCTCACGGGCCTCGACCGGCCCCCGCGCTGGTGGCGCAGCCTCTACGCCGCGCTCGAGCCGTTCACCGCCGACTCGGCGTTCGCCGACGGTCTCGGGGCGCTGCCGGTGCCGCTCGCCGACGGCCGGCTGGTGACGGGGCCGCGCACCGTCGTGGTGGGCGACGACCTGCCCGCCGCGGGCGAGGGCCCCGCGCC
>CAZDSL010000226.1:0-5134 GCA_964507655.1 uncultured Mycobacteriaceae bacterium
CGGGACCGAGCGCGGCGCGGCGGCCGGCGCGGAAGGGGCGACCCCGCTGCCGCCCGGCCTGGAGCTGCTGTGGGGGAGGCGCGAGCGCGGCCGGCGCGGCCGCAGCGCCGAGCTGACCCTGGACGCGATCGTCTCCGCCGCCATCGCCGTGGCGGACGCGGAGGGGCTCTCGGCGGTGTCGATGGCGCGGGTCGCCAAGGAGCTGGGCTACTCGACGATGGCCCTGTACCGCCACGTGCGAACCAAGGACGAGCTGCTGCAGGTGATGTGGAACGCCAGCGCCGAGGGCGCGCCCGTGATCACCGGGGACGGGTGGCGCGAGCGGCTGCGCGCGTGGGCGCTGGGCCAGTGGGGGATGCTCCAGCAGCGCACCTGGGTGCTGGAGATGCCGATGAGCACCCCGCCGGCCGGCCCGAACTCGCTGGCCTGGGTGGAGCAGGCGGTGCAGGCGATGGACGGCACGGGGCTCGACGACGCCGACAGATTCCGGTGCATCGGGCTGCTCAGCTCGTACACGCTGGGCGAGGCGCGCATGGCCTACGAGCAGGTGCGGGCGGCAGGGGATGGCCCTCCGGTGGACTACGCGGCCGTGCTGCGCGAGGTGGCGGACGCCGCGACGTATCCGGCGATCCACCGGGCGGCCTGGTCGGGCCGGATCGACGACCGGCCCGATGTCGACATCGCCGCGGCGGCCGAGGAGGGGTTCCTGTTCGGTCTCGAGCGGATCCTCGACGGCATCGCGGTGCTCATCGACGGCCCGTCGGCCCCGCAGCCGCCCGCCGGCCCCATGGTGGACGACCGGGGCTGGGGGCCGGTCCGGGGCTGAGGAACACGGGGCTGATCACCCCGGCCGCCGCCTGCCGCCCCGCGGCCGTCACGGGAACAGGTACTGCCCCGCGAACGGGAACCCGGGGAGGGTCGAGGTGCGCACGCCCTGGCCGTCGAGCATGGAGACGGTGCTGAACGCGCGCTGCCCGTCCATGCTCTGCGCGGGGGTGTGCAGCGCGATCCACGCGCCCTCCTCGCGCATGGTGCCGGCGGCGCAGCTGGGGTCGCAGGTGTTCCAGAACTTGTGGGCGGTGCCGATGGCGACCTGGTCGGTCCACAGGTACCAGCGGATGTCCTTGAAGCCGGAGTTGGCGTCGCCGCAGGTCATGATGATGTCGGTGGGTTCGGTGACGGTCTGCTGCGCGCAGTCCTCCACCGGCGTGGTGCCGCCGCCCAGCGGTGCCGCCGCGGCCGTGCCCGCGATCGCGCCGGTGAGCACCAGCCCCGCCGCGCCCGCCGCCGCCGCTGCCGCCGTGATGCGCCTGATCATGCCCGCTCCTCGGTCGGTGCGGGCCCGCCGATCCCCGCGCCCGGACCCCCGGGCGCGGGCGGGACGCCGGGCGGCGTCCACGGGCCCGTGAGGTAATTCTGTATCGCGGGAGCGCAGTGGGCCACCAGTTCGGGCAGTGGCATCGACGACACCGGCTCGATGCCGACGATCTTGCGGGCCACCAGGATTCCGATCATGTGCGAGGCCGCCAGCGCCACCCGCGCCGCGCCCGTGCCGGCCGGGGAGTCGACGCGCACGCGCACCTCTGCGAGCGCGACGCCCTCGAGGAAGCCGCGGATCAGCGTCGCCTCCGATCCGGCGAGGACGCTGCGGAACGCCGCCACCACCGTCGGTCCCAGGGGCGAATCCCACAGGCCCACGATGACGCGCACGAGCGTCTCGCCCAGCGCGTCGTCGGGCGCGGCGCGCAGCTGGGCGAGCACCGCCTCGGGGTCGGCGGGGATGCGCACCGCCGACGCCATCAGCCGCTGCTTGGTGCCGAAGTAGTGGTGCACCAGGGCCGGGTCGACGCCGGCGGCCGCGGCGATCGACCGGATGGACGCCCGCTCGTAGCCGACCTCGGCGAACCGGTCGCGGGCCGCGCGCAGGATGTCGCCGCGGGTGTCGGGCTTGCCGGGGCGCCGCCCGCCGCGCCGCGGCCCGCTCACGGGGTGCGCCGACGCATCGTCGCCGCCGCCACGCACAGCGCCGCCACGGCGAATCCGGCGACGACGGCGATGTCGCGCCACAGCCCGCCGGTGGGCGAGGGGTGCGCGGCCACCTGCTGCATGGCGCTCACCGCGTAGCTCAGCGGCAGCACGTTGCTGATCGCCTCGAGCCACCCGGGCAGCCCCGAGCGCGGCACCAGCAGCCCGCACACGAACAGCTGCGGCCCCACGATCAGCGGCATGAACTGCACCGCCTGGAACTCGGTGCGAGCGAACGCGCTGCACAGCAGCCCCAGCGCCACGCCGAGCACCGAGACGACCACGGCCACCAGCACCACCAGCAGCACGTTGCCCGCCACGTGCAGCCCGAGCAGCCCGAAGCACACGGCGCACGCCACCGCGGCCTGCACCACGGCCGCCGCTGAGAAGGCCGTGCCGTAGCCGCCGAGCAGGTCGAGCTTGGTGATGGGGGTGGTCATCAGCCGCTCGAGGGTGCCCGAGGTGCGCTCGCGCTGCATGGCGATGACGGTGACCAGGAACATCGCCACGAACGGCAGGATGCCCAGCATGCTCACGCCGATCCGGTCGAACGGGCTGGGGCCGCCGGGCGGCGCGGGCTGGTCGCGGTAGACGAAGTAGAGCAGCGCCAGCAGCGCCGACGGCACGACGACGATCATGGCGACGGTGCGCCTGTCGGCCCGGAGCTGGTCGAGCACGCGCAGGCTGGTGGCGGTGTAGGCGCGGGCGCTCATGACGGAACCTCCGGTGCCGGGGCGGGAGACGCCGCGTCGGCGGGCGTGGCAGCGCCGGGGCCCCGGACCAGCGCGAGGAAGGCGTCTTCGAGATTGTCGCGGCCGGTGCTCGCGCGCAGCCCGTCGGGCGTGGTGCGGGCGAGGACGCGGCCGTCGCGCAGCAGGATGAGGTTGTCGCAGTGGTCGGCCTCGTCGAGCACGTGGCTGGAGACCAGCAGCGTGCGGCCCTCGCCCGCGAGGCGGTGGAAGTACTGCCACAGCTCGGCGCGCAGCACCGGGTCGAGCCCCACGGTGGGCTCGTCGAGGACGAGCACCTGCGGGTCGCCCACCAGCGCGCACGCCAGCGACACCCGGCCGCGCTGGCCGCCGGAGAGATCCACCGCCCGGTGCCCCGCGTACGGGCCGAGGCCGACGGCGTCGAGCGCGCCGGCCACGCGGTCGCGCGGCGCCCCGGCGAGCGCGGCGAAGTAGGCGACGTTGGCGCGCACGGTGAGGTCGCCGTAGATGCTGGGCGCCTGCGTGACGTAGCCGATGCGCCCGCGCAGGCGGCGCGACCCTGCGGGCTTGCCGAGCACCGTCACCGACCCTGCCTGCACGATCTGGGTGCCGACGATGCTGCGTAGCAGCGTCGTCTTGCCGCAGCCGGACGGGCCCAGCAGCCCGGTGATCCGGCCCGCGGGGACGGTGACGGAGACGTCGTGCAGCACCTCGGTGCGGCCGCGGCGGACCGTGAGGCCGCGGACGTCGACGGCGAGGTCCGTGTCTGCCGTGCCAGCCGTGACGGCCCTGCCCGCCGCGCCTGCCCTGCCCGCCCCGTCCGGCCTCTCCGCCGGGAATTCACCCCCCGGTGAACTCATCATGTAATGAATTGTTCGCGCGTTCGTGGCGGGTGTCAAGGTACCGTCGGGGCACCACCGCCCCGTCCACCGCGCGCCCGCACCGGCGCGCCCCGCAGGAGGTGATGAGGATGCCCCCGCCCGCGGGCGCGGCACGACTTCTCGGCTCGATCACCGGCCGCATGCCCACCAGCCGATGGGGCGTCGCGGGCACCGACCTGGGCATCCCCGTGCGCCTGCCTTCCGGCGACATCGGCTGCTTCTTCGGCGACACCTTCGAGTCGTCGGCGGCGGGCGGGCCGGGATGGCGCAGCCCGGTGATGCTGCGGGCGGGCGGCGCGGTGGGCGGCGAGGGCGACGGCGCCGGGGTGGGTCTGCTGGTGTTCGACGGCGCGTGCGGCGGCCGCTACGCGCGCGAGATCCTGCCCAACGCGCACGATCCGTCCGAGCGGCCCGACCCGGAGACGCCCGGCAGCGAGTTCACCGTGATCCCCTGCGACGCGATCACGCTCGGCGACCGCACCTACCTGTCGGTGGTGAGCGTGCACTCGTGGCGCTCGTCGGCGGCCCCCACCAACGCCGCGCGCCTGGCACGCTCCGACGACGACGGCGCCACCTGGGCCTACACCGAGGCGCGCTGGGACAACACGGGCGGCGCGCTCGACCAGATGCAGACGATGGAGCGTGCGGACGGGCACGTGTACGTGATGTCGTCGGCGTTCGACCGCGCGAACCCGGGCGGCGTCATCCTGCGCCGGGTGCCCGAGGAGCGCATCGAGGAGCCCTGGGCGTACGAGGCGTGGGTGCCCGAGCGCGACGACGATGCCGGCGAGGCGCGCGTGCCGGGCGGCGTGTGGATGTCGGTGCGGGCCGCGCCGGTGGTGCCGCTGCTGCCGGGGCCGGTGGGCGAACTGTGCCTGCGGTGCATCGGGGGGACCTGGGTGCTCGCCGGGTTCGACCCCGTGGCCTACGCGATCACCACCCGCACCGCGCCGCACCCGACGGGGCCGTGGTCGGCGCCGCGGGTGCAGGTGGCGGGCGGGGCCTGGGGCGCGGACGACGGCACCTTCGCGCAGATCTACGGCGGATTCATCCACCCGGATTCCACGCTGGACGACCTGCACCTGCTCGTGTCGCAGTGGAACACCGAGCGCGGCGCGCCGTACCACGTGCTGCAGTTCCGCACGTCCGTCGCGGAGGCCGCGCCCGGCCGGTGACGGGCCGGGCGCGGCCCGAGGCGGAGGCTGCGCGCGTCAGCCCTGCAGCATCGCGGTCATCTGCGCGATCTCCGCCTGCTGGCCGTCGATGATCGCCTGCGCCATCGCGCGGGCCTCGGGGTCGGCGCCGTCGGCCAGCTCCTGCTGCGACATCTCCACCGCGCCCTGGTGGTGCTCGATCATCATCTCCAGCCACATGCGGTCGAACTCGGGGCCGCTCGCCGCGGTGAGCGCGTCCATCTGCTCGGCGGTCATCATTCCGGTCATGGCGTGGCCGGCCGCATCGCCGGAGCCGTCGCCGTCCATCGGCATGCCGTCGCCGTGGCCCGTGCTGCTGTGGCCC
>CAZDSL010000227.1:0-5125 GCA_964507655.1 uncultured Mycobacteriaceae bacterium
CGGTAGAACGAGTACGTGACGTCGTACTCGCCGCACGCCCGCAGCGCCGAGTACGCCGCCACCCACGTGCGCACCTCGTGCGAGGAGTGCCCGGCCACCGCGTCCATCGTGTCGGCGTCGTAGCCGTCGAACCGCTCCACCTCCCCCGAGGCGCACACCTCCATGAAGGCGCGGTCCCACTCGGGGTTGAGGTCCATGATGTCGGCCTCGCCCGCCGCGAACGCCTTCGCCGTGTCGATGACGCGCTGCTGGCGGGCCGCACGCGCCGCGGCGGTGGGGTTGCGCCCGTCGATGAGGAACCGGCGCTGCTCCTCGGTGGCCGTCTCGTAGCGCGGCACCGGCGGATCGTGCGAGAGGCCGCCCGAGCCCAGGAACAGCACGCGCTTGTCGGTGTCGCGGAAGTACCGGCCCACCGCCTCGCCGAGCGCACGGATGCGGGACACCGGCGCGTAGGGCCGGCCCACCGCGTTGACGAAGAAGGGCAGCACCGGCCTGGCCGCCGCGTCGCCGTCGTAGAGGATCTCCAGCGGCTGCACGGCGCCGTGGTCCACCTCCATGGCGCGCGAGACGGCCAGGTCGACGCCGCTCTCCATCACCGACCGGGCCAGGTCGAAGGCCAGGTCGCCCGGCACGTCGAGCGCGCCGGCGAACGAGTCGTAGTCGCCGGTGCCGTGCGCGGCCAGCCCCAGGCAGAACGGGGGCAGCAGGTCGTAGAAGAAGCCGTTGTAGTGGTCCGGCCCGAACGTGACGATCAGCTCGGGGTCGAACTCCTCGACGAACCCGCGGGCCCGGGCGAACGCCTCGCCCACGGCGGCGCGCACCTCCTCGGGCGGCTCCCCGTGCTCGAGCAGCGGGCTGTGCGACATGCACACCAGTGCGTGACTCATGGCGCGGTCACCTCCCCGTTCAGCGCGCGTGCCGGGCGAGGTAGGCGCCGACGACCTCGTTGAACTCGTCGGCCTTCTCCACCTGCGACCAGTGGCCGCACTGGTTGAACACGTGCGCGTCGGCCAGCGGGATGGTGTTGAGCAGGTCCCAGGTGCGCGAGACGGGGATGACGACGTCCTGCATGCCGTGGATGAGCAGCACCGGGATCTCCAGCCGCGCGAGCGCGTCGAAGTCGAGCGGCAGCGCGTAGCGGTCGCGGTCGCGGGCGGCGACGACGCGGGCGAGCCTGTCGGTGGCCGTGTCGTTCAGAGCCGACTGGTAGCGCAGCGACACCAGCTCGTCGCTGACCAGGGACTTGTCGACGACGAAGGTCTCCAGCGTGGCGCGGATGCCCTCCTCGGTGAGCACCGGGTTCGAGTGTCCCTTGAGCGCGCCGGTGAGCTTGGCCCCGCCGGTGCCCATCGACACGATGCCGAGCAGTCGCTCGGGGTGGTCGATCGCGAACTGGAACGCGAGCCAGCCGCCGAGCGAGTTGCCGACGATCCACGTCTTCTCGATGCCCAGCGCGTCGAGCACCCGCACCGCGTGCTCCACCCACTCGCGGATGCCGAACTCGGTGTCGTCGGGGGCGATGGTCTGGCCGTAGCCGATGGAGTCGATGGCGATGCAGCGCCCGTGCGCGCTGAGCGCCGGCAGGTTGAGCCACCAGTTGGCGGCGGCGGTGACGCCCGTGCCCGAGCCGTGCAGGAACAGCACGGGCACGCCCTCGCCCAGCTCGTGGTAGTGGGTGAGCTCGCCGGGTGCGGTCTGCACCCACTTGTCGTCGAGGCCGAAGAACGGGTCGGTGGTGTGGTCGGGGATGGCGACGGCGGCGGAATCTGTGCTGGTCATGCGATGCTCCTCGGGACTGGGGTGAGCGGGGTCAGGGGGTGTGCGGGTGCGGTCAGACGGCGGCGGGCTCGGCGTGCGCGACGGCGGTCTCGGCCGCGGCGTGAGGCTCCCGCCGCAGCGACGCGGCGGTGAAGACGGCGTCGAGCGTGGCGGCGCCCTGCTGGGCGAGGCACGCGCCGGCGACGAAGCGGTCGGGCCGCAGCACGACGACGGGGGTCGGCCGCGCATCGAACCAGCGCTTGAGCCGGCCGGTGTGGTCGCCGACGACGAGCACGCCGTCGCCCATGCGCTGCTGCGCCCACTCCCGCTGCTGCTCGGGCACCGCGGCGACGAGCCGCCCGCCCATCGCCTCGAACCGGGCGAGCGACGCCGCCGGGAGCAGATCGCGCGGATTGTTGCCCCAGGTGATCAGCGTCCACCAGGGGCCGATCGCGTCGTCCAGGCGCTGATCACGTGCATGCGCCGTGGTCACACGCGGCTGCGGGAACTGCACGCCCACCGGGGAATCGCGCCGGTCGGCGGTGCGCACGGGGATCAGGCGGCTCTCGATCGTCGGCGCCGCCCGCCCCGGCTCCAGCGTGGTGGGGTCGGCGAGCACGCCGCGCGTGTAGCGGGGCATGGGCTTGAAGCGCATCTCCGAGAAATACGCCTTGACCTGCGGGAACCGGTTGAGCGCGAGCGAGATCGCGTCGCGGGCCCGCGCGGCAAGGGGGTTGGTGATCTTGATGACCCGCCCGAACGTCAGCGACAGATCCACCATGGCCCTGGCGTGCTCGAGCCGCTCGGCGGTGTAGGTGTCGAGCAGCGCGTCGCCCGCGCGCCCGTCGAGCACCATCGCGAGCTTCCAGCCCAGGTTGGTGGCGTCGCGGATGCCCGAGTTCCAGCCCTGCCCCATCCACACGGGCATCAGGTGGGCGGCGTCGCCGGCGATGAGCTGGCGTCCGCGGCGGAAGTCCGAGGCCACCCGGGCGTGATGGGTGAACACGCGGCGGCGGATGAAGCGCAGCGAGGCCGGGTCGGGCACGTGCTCGGCGAGCAGGCCGGCCACGTGCGCGGGGCTGGTGACCTGCTCCTCGGTCTCGTCGTCGCGCAGCATGAATTCCCAGCGGCGCACGCCGTGGGGCAGCCCGATGGACACGTACGGGCGGCGCGGATCGGCGCCGAGGAAGACGTTGGGGGTGCCCAGCGGGTCGTTCTCCACGTCCACCACCAGCCACCGGGTGGAGGGCGAGACGCCGTCGAACGCGACGCCCAGGCGCTTGCGGGTGGGCGACTTTCCGCCCTCGCAGCCCACGAGGTAGCGGCCGCGCACCGGCACCTCGGCGCCCGCGGGGCCGGCGGCCACGGCCGTCACGCCGTCGGCGTCCTCGTCGACGCGCACCACCTCGTGCCCGAACAGCACCCGCACGTGCTCGAACCGCGCCAGGCCCTCGTAGAGCACCCGGTCCACCTCGGGCTGGATGAAGCCGTGCTTGCGGCCCCAGCCGAACTCGTCGGTCTGCGGGTCGTTGGTGAGCATCGTGCGGCCGGCGCCGTCGACGAGCCGCATGATGTGGTGCGGGGTGATGTGCGGGAGCGCGGCGTCCACCAGCCCCAG
Organism: uncultured Mycobacteriaceae bacterium; assembly: GCA_964507655.1. Taxonomy (GTDB): domain Bacteria; phylum Actinomycetota; class Actinomycetes; order Mycobacteriales; family Mycobacteriaceae; genus Tomitella. The sequence continues at coordinate 3,377 of CAZDSL010000227.1, forward strand.
CGTCTGCAGGGTGCGCAGCGATTCGTCGTCGATGCCCACGCCGCGCGGGTAGTCGATGAGCGTCTCGCGCGCCTCGAGCACCGTCACCGACCGGCCGTAGAGGCCCAGGAAGTTCGCCAGCGCGAGGCCGCACGGCCCGGCGCCGACGATGACGACGTCGCTCTCTATCGCGGTGTGCATGGGTTTCTACCTCCCGGCGGCGGGCAGACGGCACGGCGGGTGCGTGCCGGACGCTGGCTGGATGCATACGGGGCGCACACCGCGGTGCGGACGCGTACGCGGTGATGCGCAGGTGATGCTTACGTGCATTTAACGCTTGCAGTCAAACTCTATTTGCACATCGTACCACCGTTGTGACCGCAGGCACAGCCCCCGATGCGCACCTGCAGACGCGCCGGGCCCCGGCGGAGCGTTCCGCCGGGGCCCGATGAAGGGATGTCTGCGCTGGTCAAGGAGTTGCAGTGAATGCGGCCCCGAGCTGGCCGGCCACCCTCGTGACCATCGGCGCGGCGTCCCGCGCGAGCGCCTCGGTCGCCGAGATGACGAGCAGGCACGCGGCCGGCTCGCCGTCGCGCCGGTCGAGCGGCACCCCCAGCCCCCAATAGCCGGACTCGACCTCGCCGAACGTGACGACGTAGCCGGTGCGCCGCCCCTCGGTGACGCGCGCATCCTCGCCTTCGCGCGGAGGCAGCGCCGCGAGCAGCGCGTATCCGGCGGCGCCGCGGTCGAGCGGGTGGCGCGAACCCTCCCGGAACGAGATCCAGTACTGGGCGGCAGAGGGCTCGGCGACGGCGAGCGCGACGGCCTCGTCGCCGTCCTCGACGCACAGCGCGATGCTGGCGCCCAGCTCGTCGGCCAGCGTGCGCAGTACGGGCAGCGCCTGCTCGCGCATCGCCCCGTGCAGGTGCCGCGCGAGCGCCGCCAGCCCGCCCGCGGCACGGAAGCGCCCGTCGGCCCCGCGCGCGATCAGCCGGTGCTCGGCGATCGTCGTCAGCACGCGCGAGGCGATCGTGCGGTGCACGCCCAGCGCGTCGGCGACCTCCTGGATCGTCATCCCGCCCCGGGCCGCGACCACCAGCTCGAGGGCCGTGAGCCCGCGGTCCAGCGTCTGCGATCCGGCCTGGCGACCAGCGGAAACGGAGTGCGATGCGGCCATGGCCACAGGCTATACGGCCGGCCGCCTCGCGCCCCCGCGGCCGCGCCCGCCGCGCGCCCGCCCTTGACACACACCGTGACGTGCCTCACTCTGTGCAACTACCGCACTTACTCATGCGGTAGTTGCCTATCCGAAGGATTCCCATGGCCTCCCCCGATGCCTCGCCCCGCACTCCGGACCCGCGCCACACGCGCCGGGTCCTGATGTCGAGCTTCCTCGGCAGCACCATCGAGTTCTACGACTTTCTGCTCTACGGCCTGGCGGCGAGCCTGGTGTTCGGCAAAATCTTCTTCGACGACCTCTCGCCCGCGCTGGGCACCATCGCGTCGTTCGCCACCCTCGCCGCCGGCTACCTCGCCCGGCCCGTCGGCGGCGTCGTCTTCGGCTACTTCGGCGACCGCATCGGCCGCAAGTCGATGCTGGTCATGACGATGTCGCTGATGGGCGGGGCCAGCGTGCTCATCGGGCTGCTGCCCACCTACGCGCAAATCGGCTGGATCGCGCCGATGCTGCTGGTGGCGCTGCGGATCGTGCAGGGCGTGGCGGTGGGCGGCGAGTGGGGCGGCGCGGCGCTGATGGCCTTCGAGCACTCG
>CAZDSL010000228.1:0-5119 GCA_964507655.1 uncultured Mycobacteriaceae bacterium
CACGGTGGTGCTGCGGGACGGCGACGTGCAGGCGCTCGGCGCGGCCGCCGGCGCCGGCGGCGGGCCCGCACTGCTCGTGTCGCAGGCGGCCACGCCGCCCGCGCTCGCCGTCTACGACGCCGCCGATCCGTCGTCGCCGCTGCGCACGATCGCGCTGCCCGAGGGTGCGGCCCCGCTGGCGATGGGGCCGTCGGGCAGCGCCCTGGTGCCGGTGCCGGGCGGGCTGCTGCGCGCCGACCTCGCCGCCGGTTCGGCGAGCACCGCGCCGGTGGAGGGCGACGCGATCTCCGCGGCACCCCTGCCCGGCGGAGGGGCCGCGGTGGGCACGGCGGAGGGGGCGGTGCACATCCTCGACGCCGACGGGCACGTCGAGCGCACCGTGCGCGGCTTCGTCTCCGCCGATTCGCTCGCCGTCGCGGCGGACGGCACGCTGCTCGTGCTCGACGCGCACCAGACCTCCATCACGGAGGTCGACCCGGCCACAGGCGACAAGGGCGCCTCGCTGCGCGTCGGCACCGGCGCCACCCGCATCGCCGCCGACCCGCAGGGCCGCGTGATCGCGCTCGACACCGACGGCGGGCAGATGCTCGTCTACGGCACCGACCCGCTGATCAACCGGCAGCTGGCGCCCATCGGCGACTCCCCCGCCGCGCTCGCCGTCGACGACGCGCGCGGGCTGGTGTGGGTGACCTTCACCGGCACCGACGAGGTCGCGGCCTTCGACCTGTCCACCGGCGAGCCGGTGGAGAAGCACCGCTACCCCACCGTCGCGTTCCCCACCGCGGTGGCCGTGGCCGCCGACGGCGCCGTGTACGTGGGGTCGGGATCCGGGGCCGGCGTCGCCCGCATCGCGCCGGAGGACATCCGATGACCGATCGCCTCTACGCCGCGCTGCTGCGCGTGATGTTCCTGGTGCCGCCGGAACGCATCCACCGGATCATGTTCGGGCTCATCCGCGCGGCCACGGCGCTGCCGCCGCTGCGGGGCCTGCTGCGGCGGGTGCTGGCGGTGGACGACCCGGTGCTGCACACCCGCGTGTTCGGGGTCGACTTCCCCGCGCCGCTGGGCCTGGCGGCCGGCTTCGACAAGAACGCCGAGGGCATCGGGGCCTGGGGCGCGCTGGGATTCGGCTACGCCGAGCTGGGCACCGTCACGGGGCGCGCGCAGCCCGGAAACCCCGCGCCGCGGCTGTTCCGGCTGCCCGCGGATCGCGCGCTGATCAACCGGATGGGCTTCAACAACGAGGGCGCGGACGCCGTCGCGGCGCGGCTGCGGGCGGGGCGCGCACACGTCCCCGTTGGGATCAACATCGGCAAGACCAAGGCGGTGCCGGTGGACGAGGCGGTGGCCGACTACCGCTACAGCGCCGCGCTGCTCGCGCCGCTGGCCGACTACCTCGTCGTCAACGTCAGCTCCCCCAACACGCCGGGGCTGCGCGACCTGCAGGCCGTCGACGCACTGCGCCCGCTGCTCGCCGCGGTGCAGGAGGAGGTGGACGTGCCCGTGCTGGTGAAGATCGCGCCCGACCTGGCCGACGCCGACATCGACGCCGTCGCCGACCTGGCGGTGGAGCTGGGTCTCGACGGCATCATCGCCACCAACACGACGATCTCGCGCGAGGGGCTGGCCACGCCGGCCGACGAGGTGGAGCGCATCGGCGCCGGCGGGCTTTCCGGAGCGCCCGTGGCCGAGCGGGCGCTGGAGGTGCTGCGCCGGCTGCACGCGCGGGTGGGCGATCGCCTCGTGATCGTCTCCGTGGGAGGCATCTTCACCGTCGACGAGGCGTGGCGGCGGATCACCGCCGGGGCGTCGCTGCTGCAGGGGTACACGGGCTTCATCTACGGCGGCCCGCTGTGGATGCGCCGCATCCACCGGGGGCTCGCCGAACGGGTGCGGGCGGCGGGGTATTCGTCGCTCGCGGAGGCAGTGGGAACGGAGGCGGGACGATGACGGCGGAACTCCCCGGGGAGCCGCGCACCGAGGACCGCATCGCGGCGGCGCGCGCCTACATCGACGCGCTCGTGAGCCACGATGCGTCGGCGGTGCCGCTGGCTCCGCACGCGGTGCGCTACGAGCTGGGGGTCAAGACGGGGCGCAGCGGCGAGCACATCCGGCGCAGCCTGGAACGCGGGCCGCAGTTCCGGGTGATCGCGGGCGTCCGCGACGTCACCGCATGGCGCGAGGGCGACACGGTGCGCACCCACTACCTGCTGGACACCTCGGTGCTGGGGCTGGGACTGGTGGTCGCCGAGGTCGCGGAGGACTTCCTCGTGCCGGCCGACGGGGCGATCCACCGCATCGACGCGCGCTTCCGCGCGCACCGCGGCCCGGCGCTCGGGGGCGCGCACTAGCCGGCGGCTACCGGCGCACGGCGGCACCCGGGCACGCCTGGCGCGAGCCCGGGTGCCGCGTCCGCGGCGCTACTTCTGCTCGTAGGTGCCCACGATGTAGGCACGGGCGATGGCGTGCGAGAACAGGTTGAACCCGAGCACGGTGGGCGTAGCGGAGGCATCGAGCCCCAGCGAGTCGACGTCCACCGCGTGCACGGCCACGTAGTAGTGGTGCGGCCCGTGCCCGGCGGGCGGCGCGGCGCCGATGTAGCGGGCGGCGCCCGCGTCGCCGCGCAGCTGGAGGGCGCCCGCGGGCAGCCCGGAGCCGGTGTCGTCGCCGGCGCCGGCGGCCAGCGAAGTGGTGCCGACGGGGATGTCGGCCACCGCCCAGTGCCAGAAGCCCGCCGCGGTGGGGGCGTCGGGGTCGTACAGGGTGACGGCGAAGCTCTTCGTCGCAGCCGGGAAGCCCGACCAGGACAGCTGCGGCGAGACGTCCTGGCCGCCCGCGCCCATGATGCCGCTCACCTGGGCGTTGGCCAGCGGGCCGCCGTCGGTGATGTCCTGCGAGGTGAGGGTGAATCCCGGCAGGTCGGGCAGCTCGTCGTAGGGGTTCCGGCTCATCGGTGATCCTTTCGTCGGGGTCTGCCGCGGGGGTGCGGCGGGAAGGGGACGGCGGCCGCGTCAGGCGTGCCGCAGGAAGTGGTCGAGCACCCGGGTGCCGAAGCGCAGGGCGTCGACGGGGACGCGCTCGTCGACGCCGTGGAAGAGCGCGGCGAAGTCGAGCTCCGGCGGCAGCCGCAGCGGCGCGAACCCGAAGCAGCGGATGCCCAGCTTCGCCAGAGCCTTGGCGTCGGTGCCGCCGGACATCATGTAGGGCACGGTGCGGCCCTGTGGATCGTGCGCGAGGATCGCGGCGTTCATGGCGTCGACGAGGTCGCCGTCGAAGGTGGTCTCGTACGAGTCGAGGCTGGTGATCCACTCGCGTTCGATGTCGGGGCCGAGTATCTCGTCGAGCTCGGCCTCGAAGGCCGCGCGGCGCCCGGGGAGGATGCGGCAGTCCACCACCGCCTGCGCGGTCTGCGGGATCACGTTGGCCTTGTAGCCGGCCGAGAGCATCGTGGGGTTGGCGGTGTCGCGCAGGGTGGCGCCCACGATGCGGGCGATGCTGCCGAGCTTGCCGAGGCGGCCGGTGATGTCGGGGGCGGCGGGGTCGAAGTCGACGCCCGTCTCGGCCGAGACGGCGGCGAGGAATTCGGCGACGGAGTCGGTGAGCACCAAGGGGAACTCGTGGGCGCCCAGTCTGGCCACGGCCGCGGCGAGGGCGGTGACGGCGTTGTCCGGGTGCAGGAACGAGCCGTGGCCGGGCTGGGCGCGGGCGGTGAGCCGCATCCAGCCGAGGCCCTTCTCGGCCGTCTCCACGAGGTAGAGGCGCGTCTCGCCGCCGGCGGCGGACGGTACGGCGAGCGAATAGCCGCCCACCTCCCCCACCGCCTCGGTGATGCCGTCGAACAGCTCGGGACGGTGCTGCACCAGCCACTGCGCGCCGAGGGTGCCGCCGGCCTCCTCGTCGGCCAGGAAGGCGAAGACGATGTCGCGCGGCGGCACGGTGCCCGCGCGCTTGTACTGGCGCGCCACCGCCAGCATCATGCCGACCATGTCCTTCATGTCCACGGCGCCGCGGCCCCACACGTAGCCGTCCTGCACGGCACCGGAGAACGGGTGCACCTGCCAGTCGGACGGCTCGGCGGGGACGACGTCGAGGTGCCCGTGCAGCAGCAGCGCGCCGCGAGACCGGTCGGCGCCCTCGAGCCGGGCGAAGACGTTGCCGCGGCCCGGTGCCCCCGATTCCACATAGGTGGTGGTGTAGCCCGCGTCCTCGAGCTGCGCGGCCACCCACTCCGCCGCCTCCCGCTCGCCGCGGGTTGTGGCGGCCTCGCCCGTGTTGGTGGTGTCGAACCGGATGAGCCGGCTCACCAGCTCCACCACTTCGTCCTCGGCGGCCGTCCGCCCCGTGTTCGCTCGCTCCACGCCCCCTTTCCTACCACCCGGAGACGACACGGGTGCCCCTCCCCGTCGCGCCGAGCGGATCGGGCGACTTCCGGGTGTGTGACCGGGCGATTTGGGGATCGCAGCGGCGATCGGTTACTCTGATCCGGCGCACGACGGAGACGCCGCGGCGGGCTTGATTCCGCTTCGCGTGTCCGTCGCGCAGTCGTGTTGCACGCGGTGCAGGCGGCGCCACCGGGCCCGAAGGCCGGCAGGCGGGTCTGGTAGCGTGAGCAGCGCGCAAGAGAGTGCAGGCGCGAGTGGCGGAATGGCAGACGCGCTAGCTTGAGGTGCTAGTGTCCTATTAATGGACGTGGGGGTTCAAGTCCCCCCTCGCGCACTCTGAGTTGAGACAGACGCCGATGGCCCCGGACCGGAAACGGTTCGGGGCCATCGGCGTTGTCGCGTCGTGGGCCGCCGGGGCGGGTCACGTCGTGGGTCGCGGGGTGGGTCGGTCGGTTGGTGGGCCGGTTGGGGGTGGGGCTGAGGGTCACCGCCTGCTCCCCTACCGGCCGGCCTGTTGACACCCACCCTCCCGCCACGGGTGTGCGGTCTCCCCCGCTCCGCAGCCGTATCCCGCTCCGCAGACGCTGCCGACGGCGTATCCCGCTCTGCACGCACTGCAGGCCGACGGCGTATCCCACCCCGCACGCAATTCCCGTCCGGCGGCGTCGAGTGGTGCGGATTCAGTGCCGATTCGCCTGATCGGCACCGCGGACTGCACCACTCGAGGCGGCCGGGGA
>CAZDSL010000229.1:0-3732 GCA_964507655.1 uncultured Mycobacteriaceae bacterium
CGGCGACGGCCTGCTGGTGGAGAGGGCCGACGGCGCATCGGACGGCCCGGACGGCGAGGCGCCCGGTGCGGGCGCCGACCCCGATGCGGGCGACGGCGGCGGCGCGCCCCGCTAGCGCTCCAGTTCGCGGGCGAGCGCGTCGACCACCGTCCACAGGTCGCCGCCCGATTCCTCCTCCACCCGACGCTGCCGCTGGTAGGAGGCGCCGCGGCGGGGGATGTCCGCCACCGCGTCGAGCTCGCGCGCGCAGCCGAGGCGGCGGGCCACGGGGCCGAGCCTGGCGAGGGTGCGGTGCAGGTCGTCGACCACCGGCCGCTCCGCGTTGTCGGCGCCCACGATCACCTCGGCGTCGAGCCCGTAGCGCGCGGCCCGCCACTTGTTCTCCTGCACGTGCCACGGCGGCAGCGACGGCAGCGTCTCGCCCGCGTCGAGCCGCGCATCGAGGTCCACCACCAGGCTCTGGACGAGCGCGACGATGGCCTCGAGCTCGGCGAACGTGGGCACGCCGTCGCACACCCGCACCTCGATGGTGCCCAGGTGCGGGGCGGGGCGGATGTCCCAGCGGATCTCGGTGATCTGGTCGATGACGCCGGTGGCGAGCTGGTCGTGCACGAACGACTCGTACTGCGGCCACGCGTCGAACTGGAAGGGCAGCCCCGCCGTGGGCAGCTGCTGGAACATCATCGCCCGGTTGGAGGCGTAGCCGGTGTCGTGCCCCGACCAGATCGGCGAGGACGCCGACAGCGCCAGCAGGTGCGGGTACTGCAGCAGCAGCGCGCCGAGGATGGGGAACACCTTGTGCGGCGAGGACACCCCCACGTGCACGTGCACGCCCCAGATGAGCATCTGGCGGCCCCACCACTGGGTGCGTTCGATCAACTCGCGGTAGCGTTCGCCCCCGGTGAGCTGCTGCGCGTCCCAGCGGGCGAAGGGGTGGGTGCCCGCCGAGACGAGGTCGATGCCCATGGGGCCGGCCTCCGCGCGCACCGCCGCCACGCCCTCGCGCAGGTCGGCCATGGCGCCCGCGACGTCGTCGCACACCCCGGTGACCACCTCGACCGTGTTGCGCAGCAGCTCGTCATGCACGCGCGCGGCCTGCGCGGGATGCCGCCGGCGCACCGTCTCCAGCAGCCGGGCGGCGTCGTTGCGCAAGTCGCGCGTGCGGTGGTCGACCAGGGCGAACTCCCACTCGACCCCCAGCGTCGGCCGCGGCGAGCCGACGAACGGGATGGACACGACCGGTCCTCGGGCCGTCGCCGCCGGCCCCGCTAGGCGCCCTTGACGACGCCGCAGCCGACGCGCGCGTCGGAGGCGTCGAGCACGATCACCGCGCTGCCGGCGCCCCCGGTGAGCGAGGAGACGTCGGTGCCGGGGATGGTGGTGGATACGGTGCCGTTGCCGCCCGACGAGACCGGCAGCGTGAACGTGGTGCCGCCCTCGCCGCCACCGAACGTGCGGATGTCGCCGGCCGACAGGAAGCGGTCGACCGCCAGGCACATGCCGTTGTTCGTCACCGCCAGCTTGTACATGCCCTCCTGCAGGCCGCTGCCGGTGAGGGTGGCGTCGACGGTGAGCGAGCCCTGCTCGTCGCCCAGCTGCACGGTGCCGATCTGGTCGCCGTCGGCATTCTTCAGCGAGGTGGTGAAGCCGGCGACGTCGGCCTCCGGGGTGGCGTTCCCGTGCTCGGCCGCCGCCGTGGCGCCGTCGGCCATGTTCGGGTCGGGCTGCCCGGTGAACACCGGCGGCAGCGTGTAGGTGGCGTCCGCGGGGGCGGACTCCTCGCTGTTGCTGCACGCGGTGAGCGCCACCGCCGCCGCGGCGACGGCCGGGGCCACGACGAGCCACCTGCTGTGCCGGCGGAGACTGTGCGAACGGTTGGTCATGGGTCGGCCTCCTCGAAGTTGTGTCCTGAGCATAATCAGCGCGCACCCGCGCCGCGGAGGCCGGTGCACACGGGGCGGGGCGGCGTCACCTGCCCGCCGTGAGAATGACGATGACGCCGGGAGTCGCGTCGCTGATCCCGGCGAAGCGCGGCTCCACCGGCAGCCCCAGCTGCGCGCCGACCTCCTCGGCGGCGGCCTTCTCGTCGGTGCCGGGGCCGTAGAACACGGCGCTGTGCGGCACCTCGCCCTCGTCGTAGTTGCCGACGTGCGCCACCGTCCAGCCGTCGGATCGGAGCGTGGCGGCGGTGTCGCCGGCCAGGCCCTCGACGGTGCTGTTGTTGTAGACGCGCACCGGGGTGGACTGCTGCAGGGCGGCGGCCTCGGCGTCCGACGCCGTGGTGGCCGCGGCCGTGGTGGTGGGCTGCGCCGCGGCCGAGGTAGTGGGGGCGGACGAGGTGGCCGCGGCGGCGGGCGCGGCCGCGGTGGTGGCGGACGAGGCCCCCTTGGCCGGGGCCGCGGTGGTGGTCGTGGCGGCCGCCGTGGCGGCATCGGCGTCCGAACCCGAGAGGCTGAGAAAGCCGAGACCTGCGAAGACGATGGCCGCCGAAAGCAGGACCATCGACAGCGCCCGCAGCGGGAGGCCGGACGACTCGGGGGCAGGAGGGGTGCTCACCGCGACGAGTTTAGGTGATGGTGATTCCGAGGCGACGGGCCGCACGCGCCTTCTGCCGGCTGGCCCGCAGCCGCCGCAGCCGTTTGACCAGCAGCGGATCCGCCGCCAGCGCCTCGGGACGGTCGACCAGGGCGTTGAGCACCTGGTAGTAGCGGGTGGCGGACAGGCCGAACGTCTCCTTGATGGCGTCCTCCTTGGCGCCGGCGAACTTCCACCACTGGCGCTCGAACGCGAGGATGTCGCGTTCGCGCCTGGTCAGCCCGTCGCCGGGCTCGTCGTCCGTCGTTTTCCGCGCTGCTGCGCCGTCCATCGTCTCCTCGACTCCCCGTATCCCCGCCCGTCGCCGCGCCCCGGACCCCTCGTCCGCCGCCCTGGCTGCACGCGCTGGCGGCTGGGTGCGCTCCGGCCGGAATGACAGCCGTGTGATTACTGCGGCCATTCAATCACGAACGGCCCCCGCCCGCGCAGGACGCGCGGGCGGTCGTGTCGGGCGGCACACGGCCTGCGCGGCTGCGCGCAGGCCACGCGCACTATCCTGTGACACCATGGCAATCCTCCCCATCCGCATCGTCGGCGACCCCGTTCTGCACGAGCCGACCGCACCGTTCGAGGGCGATCCGGCCGAGATCGCCGACCTCATCCGCGACATGTACGAGACGATGGACGCGGCCCACGGCGTGGGCCTGGCGGCCAACCAGGTGGGTGTGGGCCTGCGGGTGTTCGTCTACGACTGCCCCGTGGACCGCGGGCACCGCGACGAGAACCGGCGGCGCGGCGAGGTCATCAACCCCGTGCTGGAGACCTCGGAGATCCCCGAGACGATGCCCGACGAGGACGAGGACGTCGAGGGCTGCCTGTCGGTGCCCGGCGAGCAGTACCCCACGGGGCGCGCAGACTGGGCGCGCGTGACCGGGCTCAACGCGCAGGGCGAGCCCATCACCGTGGAGGGCACCGGATTCTTCGCCCGCTGCCTGCAGCACGAGGTGGGCCACCTGGACGGGCACCTGTACCTGGACGTGCTGATCGGCCGCAACAAGCGCGCCGCCAAGAAGATGCTCAAGCAGAACGGGTGGGGCAAGCCCGGCCAGAGCTGGACGCCCGGCGAGGACGACGACCCCTTCGGTTACGACGACTGAGCGCTCCGGCCACGACGGCCGGGCGCCCTTCGGTTACGAC
>CAZDSL010000229.1:3832-5092 GCA_964507655.1 uncultured Mycobacteriaceae bacterium
GCCGGGCGCCCTTCGGTTACGACGGCCGGGAGTCCGGGTGCGGGACGGGGACGGGAGGCGACATGACGGCACGCGGTGCGGCGGTGGGCGCGAGGGTGGTGCTGCGCTATCTGCGTCCGCCCGGATCGGTTCCCTCGCAGAGCGACGCGCTGGGCACGCTCGTGGCGCTCGCACCGCTGGTGCGGGTGCGCACCGCCGACGGCACCGAGGTGGCCGTCGAGCCCGAGCGCGTGGTGGTGCTCAAGACGGTCCCGCCCAAGCCCGTGCGCACCACGGCGATCCGGTCGCTCGAGCGGGCGATCGCGCTCGCCGGCCCGGGCGACGCGCAGTGGATGGCCGGGTGGGTCGCGCGCGCGGGGTGCGGCGGCCCGGACGCGCTCCGCGCCGAGGCGGCCGTGCCGCTGGCCGACGCGACGATGCCCGAGGGCGACTACTTCCACGACCTGCTCGGCGAGCCCACCCTCCGCGCCCTGCACGAGTGGTACTCCGCGCGCGGCCTGCCGTTGACGCTGCGCCTGCCCGACCGCCTCGTGCGGCCGCCCGCGGCGTGGGAAGGCTACGGGGAGCACCTGGTGCTCGCGGCGGCGCTCCCGCTCGACGACGGGGGTGCGGGCACGGATGCGGGCGGCGCGGATTCGACGGTGGCCGCGGAAGGCGACGGGGACGCGGCGCGGGTGTCGGAGGACGGCGCGGTGACCGCCAGGCTCTCCGAGGCGCCCGACGGGCGCGTGTGGGCGGTGCTCACGCGCGGGGCCGAGGTGCTCACGCGCGGGGCCGCAGGGGGCTCGGCCGGGGACATCGCCGGCGGCGACCCCGGTGGAGGCCCCGCTGCCGACCCCGGCGGCGACCCCGGCGGCGACCCCGGTGCTAGCCCTGGCGGCGACTCCGGTGCTAGCCCCGGCGGCGACCCCACGCGCGCCGCCGCCGTGCAGGGACTGTGCCGCTGGGCCGCCGGGCGGGGCGCGGCGGGCGCAGTGCTCGCCGTGCCCGCGGATGCGGCGGCGCCGGCGGTGCTCGGTGAGGCAGCGGCGCGGGCGCTGGGCTTCGCCGACCACCACCGATGCCGGTTCGTGCGGCTCACGGCCGCAGGGGATCAGACGGTGAGCGTGGCGTAGTCGGGATTCTTCGACAGGAATCGCTGCACGTACGTGCACACGGGGCGCACCCGCCAGCCGCGGTCGCGCGCCCTGCGCAGGGCGTACTCCACCAGTTCCGCGGCGAGCCCGCGGTTCCAGTGGTCCTCCATGATGACCGTGTGCA
>CAZDSL010000230.1:0-5082 GCA_964507655.1 uncultured Mycobacteriaceae bacterium
CCGAGGGCAAGACGATGGGCCACGCCGGCGCCATCGTGTCCGGCTCGTCCGGCACGGCGCAGGCCAAGAAGGAGGCCCTCGAGGCCGCCGGCGTCAAGGTGGGCAAGACCCCGTCCGAGACGGCCGAGATCGCGCGCGAGATCTACAAGTCGCTCTAGATCCCGCAGACGCGGCCGCGGATCCCGCAGACGCCGCAGCGCCCCGCCCCGGCACGCCACAGCGTGCCGGGGCGGCGCCGTTGTGCGGGCGCGCCGGGCGGCACCGACGCGGCGTGGCGGCCCGCGGGTGACGTACGGTGAGACGCACGCCGCACCCCGCCCGGCCGCGTCCGTGGCGGGGGCATCGCCATGACGGCCCGGGACGCACCGGCCGCGCCGAGTGAGGGGAATCGATGACGTATCCGCAGCAGGGGGGTCCGCAGCAGGGGGGCTACGGCGCCCCGCAGCAGTACGGGCAGCAGCCCGGCCCCGGCCAGTATCCGGGTGCCGCGCCCGGCCAGGGCGGCGGCGCGAAGCGGCCCGACCTGTTCGCGCTCGTCGGCTCGCACGGCGAAAAGGCCGTCGCGGGCCTCGGCATCGTCGGTTTCTTCCTTGGCTTCGGCTCGTTCGTGTCCATCGACGCGGGCCTGCGCGGCGGCAGCGCCAGCGGCAGCTTCTTCGAGGCCTCGCACGGCTGGATCAACGCGCTGCTGCTCCTGGCCGGCCTGGCCGCCGCCATCGGCTGGATCACCAAGGAGAAGTGGGGCATCGGCGTCGCCGCCGCGGCCTCCGTGAGTGCCACGGCCGCGCTGCTGTGCACCCTGCAGCTCTTCGACGACACCTCCGGCTCCGGCTGGGCGTTCTGGGTGGTGTTCGCCGTGGGGCTGGTGCAGTCGGTGATCGCGGTGCTCGCGGTGCTCATGCAGGCGGAGATCGTGGGCGGCGCCAAGCGCGCCGGCGCCGGCCGGTGGGACGCCCCCCGTCCGGGCGCGGGCTACGGCCCGCCGCCGCAGGCGCCGCAGTACGGCCAGGCCCCGCGCCCGCCGCAGCAGGCCCCCTACGGCGCCCCGCCGCAGGCCTACGGTCAGCCCGGGCAGGCGCCGTACGGCCAGCAGCACTACGGCGCGCCGCCGCAGCAGTCGCCCCAGCAGCCTTACGGCGGGCAGCAGCAGCGGTACGGCCAGCCCCCGCAAGGCGGCGGGTACGGGGCGCAGCCGTCGCCGCAGTACGGCCAGGGAGCGCGCCCGGGCGGTCCCGGCTACGGCCAGGCGCCGCAGCAGGAGCCGTCCGAGGACGCCACCCGCGCGTTCGATCCGGGCACGTCCGGCACCGGCTCCGAGCAGCCCAAGGGCGACTCGGCCGGCTGAGCCGCGTCGCACCCGTCACACCGTCCGCATCCCCGGCGCGCCTGACCCCGGTCAGGGCCCGGGGATGCGACGCTGTCAGGCGATGATCACGCTGTCCGCCCGCCGCTCGCACGCCGGGGAGGAGCCCCTCCCCGAGGAGGCCGCCCCCGCGCGTCGCTTCGGCCTGCGCCGCAGGCGGCCGCCGCGGGAGGCCGACCGCTCGCTGGTGCTCGTGGCGTTCGTGCCCGCCGGAATCGCCGCCGCCTGCGCCGTCGTGCTGGCGGCGCTCACGCTGCTCACCGGGAGCGGCGGCATGTCGGGGCTCGGTGGCGCCGCGGGCGGCATGTGGATGGCGCTGCACCAGGCGCCGGTGTACATCGGCGGCCTGCCGCTGGCGGCGCTCCCGTTGCTGCCGACGGTCCTGCTCGTGGCGGGCGTCGCCGCCTACACGCGCCGGTTCGTCGATCCCGGTGCCCCCGCCGTGCGGCACGCCGCGGTGATCGGCGCGGCGGCGGGGGGTCCCGCCGTGGTCACCGTGGCGGTGGTGCTGGTCATGGACGCGGCGTGGTCTACGTCGCCGGTGTCCACCGTGGGCGCCCTGCCCTCCGTGCTCATCGTCATGGCGGTGCACGGTGCCGCCGCGCTGCTGGGTGTGGGAGTCGCCGCCGCCGGCCGCTACACCGACGAGTGGGCCCTGCCCCCCGCGGTGCCGCGCGCGCTGCGGGCGGGGGCGCTGGCGTTCGCCGCGATCGCCGCCGCCGGCACCGTGCTGGTGGTGCTCGGCCTGCTGCTGGGCTGGTCGCGCGCGCAGGAGGCGTTCGCGGCCGAGCCGTCGTTCGCCGGGCGCATCGGCCTGCTGGTCCTGTCGGTGCTGTACCTGCCCAACCTCGCCGTCGGCGCCGCCGCCGTGCTCGTGGGCACGCCCGCGCATGTGGGCGACGCCGCCTACAGCCTCTTCGCGGTGACGCCCGGCCCGTTGCCGGCGCTGCCGGTGTCCGCAGCGCTGCCCGACGGCCCCATCGGCGGCGCGTGGCCGGCGGCGCTGGCGGTGCCGGCCGCCGTGGCCCTGTGGTGCGCGGCGCGGCGGCGCGGGCAGGGCGTCACGCTCTCCGGCCAGGCGCGGTATGCGGTGTCGGTGGCGGCGATCGCCGGCGCCCTCGCGCTCGTGGCCGGCTACCTGGCGGGCGGCGACGTGGGCGTGCTGGGCGCGATCGGCGTGGATGCGCCCTCGTTCGCGCTCGCGGTGCTCGCGTGGAACGCGGCGGCGGGGCTCGTGGTGGTGGCGGCCGGGCGCGGCGGCGCGCTCGCGGCGGGGGCCTCGCGTGTGCCGGTCCTCGGCCGGGTTCTCACCCACGGCGGCGCACGCGCCGGGCATCCGGAGGACGACGAACCGGGCGAGCAGGACCGGCACGGCGAACAGGGCGGGGAGGACGCCGGGTACGGCCGGGAGGATTCCGCCACGGCCCGCGGCTGAGGCGCGGGCGGACCTCGCGCGGGCGCGTTGACCACGGGGGACTATCCTCATGGGGGCGTTCGCGCGCCGGGCGCACGCGCGCCCGCGGTGCCGCGCCGCGCTCCAGCAGTCCGCGACGATCCCGGGGAGTCCCGTCCTGAACACGCCCGCCGAAACGCACCGGCCGCGCGTCCGCGTGGTGGTGCTCGCCTCCGGTTCCGGCACCCTGCTGCAGGCCCTGCTCGACGCGGCCGCCGACCCGTCCTACCCGGCCGAGGTGGCCGCCGTCGTCGTCGACAGGGAGTGCGCCGCCGCGGAGCGCGCCGCCCGCTCCGGCATCCCGGCGCACACCGTGCGGCTCGGCGACCACGCCGACCGTGCCGCGTGGGACGCCGCGCTGGCCGGCACGGTGGCCGGGCACGACCCCCGCTATGTTGTCTCGGCCGGGTTCATGAAGATCCTGGGCCCGGCGTTCCTGCAGCGTTTCGAGGGCCGCGTGGTCAACACCCACCCGGCGCTGCTGCCCTCGTTCCCGGGGGCGCACGCGGTGCGCGACGCGCTCGCCTACGGGGTCAAGGTCACCGGGTCCACGGTGCACCTGGTGGACGCGGGGGTGGACACGGGGCCGGTGCTCGCGCAGGAGCCGGTGGCGGTCCGGCCGGGGGACGACGAGGCGGCCTTGCATGAGCGCATCAAGGCCGTGGAGCGGCGACTGCTGGTCGAGGTGGTCTCGGCCATCGCCGCACGAGGTGTCAGCATCGACGGACGGAAGGCCGTGATCTTGTGAGCGAGGATCCTGTGACCGGGCGGAGCGACGAGGGCCGCCGCCCCATCAAGCGGGCGCTGGTCAGCGTCTACGACAAGACCGGCCTCGACGAGCTGGCGCGCGGGCTGCACGCCGCGGGCGTCGAGATCGTCTCCACCGGGTCCACGGCCGGCGTCATCGCCGCGGCGGGCGTGCCCGTGACCAAGGTCGAGGAGCTCACCGGCTTCCCCGAGGTGCTCGAGGGGCGGGTGAAGACGCTGCACCCGCGCGTGCACGCCGGCATCCTCGCCGACACCCGCAAGGGCGAGCACCTCGAGCAGATCGCCGGGCTCGAGGTGGAGCCGTTCGAGCTGGTGGTGGTCAACCTCTACCCGTTCGCCGACACGGTCGCCTCGGGCGCCTCCGAGGCCGACTGCATCGAGAAGATCGACATCGGCGGGCCGTCCATGGTGCGCGCCGCCGCCAAGAACCATCCGTCGGTGGCCGTGGTGGTCGACCCGGCCGCCTACGCCGACGTACTCGCCGCGGTGTCGGGCGGCGGCTTCACGCTGGCCCAGCGCACCGCCCTGGCGGCCGCCGCCTACCGGCACACCGCCGACTACGACGTGGCCGTCGCCTCGTGGATGACGGGCCTCACCGAGCCGGACGCGCCCGCGGGCCTGGCCTCGTGGCGGGGCGCCACCTGGCGCCGCAGCGCCGAGCTGCGCTACGGCGAGAACCCGCACCAGAAGGCGGCGCTGTACGTGGGCGACGACGCGCCGGCGGGGCTGGCGCAGGCCGAGCAGCTGCACGGCAAGGAGATGTCCTACAACAACTACACCGACTCGGACGCCGCCTGGCGGGCCGCGTTCGACCACGCGCAGCCGTGCGTCGCCGTGATCAAGCACGCCAACCCGTGCGGCATCGCGGTGTCGGCGCTCGAGGGCGACGGGGCGATCGCCGACGCGCACCGCCGCGCCCACGCGTGCGACCCGGTCAGCGCCTTCGGCGGCGTCATCGCGGCGAACCGCGAGGTGACGGTGGAGATGGCCGAGCAGGTGGCCGAGATCTTCACCGAGGTGATCCTCGCGCCGTCCTACGCCGACGGCGCGGTGGAGGTGCTCGCGCGCAAGAAGAACATCCGGGTGCTGCGCGTGCCCGTGCCGCACCCCGCGGGCCTCGAGGTGAAGCCGATCAGCGGCGGCGTGCTGGTGCAGGAGCGCGACGTGCTCAGCGCCGCCGGCGACGACCCGTCCGGCTGGACCCTCGCCGCCGGCGAGCCCGCCGACGCGGAGACCCTGGCCGACCTGGCGTTCGCGTGGCGCACCTGCCGCGCGGTCAAGTCCAATGCGATCTTGCTGGTGCACGAGGGCGCCACCGTGGGCGTCGGCATGGGCCAGGTCAACCGCGTCGACGCCTCGCGCCTCGCCGTGAACCGCGCGGGCGAGCGGGCCGCGGGCGCGGTGGCCGCCTCCGACGCGTACTTCCCGTTCCCCGACGGGCTCGAGGTGCTCACCGAGGCGGGCGTGCGCGCCGTGGTCCAGCCGGGCGGCTCCGTGC
>CAZDSL010000231.1:0-5051 GCA_964507655.1 uncultured Mycobacteriaceae bacterium
AGCAGCCGGCCCGCCTCGCGCCGCGGCCGGCGCAGCCCCTCGAGAGTGCGCGCGATGCGCCGCCCGGCCACCGCCGACGCCACCACCGCGCCCACGGCTCCGGCGCGCGTGCCGCTGAGCAGGCCGGCCCCCGCGGCCGCCGACCACGGGGCGAGCACCAGCGGGGCCACGTCGCCGGGGTGCCGTTCCGCCAGCGGCGCCGCGCCCTCGCCGTAGAACTCCTTGCGCCCCAGCCAGCCGCGCAGCGTCGTGCGGTGCTCGTGCGCCACCACCGCGGCGGGCTCGTAGCGCAGACGCCACCCGGCCTCGTGCAGCCGCCAGCACAGGTCGACGTCCTCCGCCACGTGCATCGCCTCGTCGAACCCGGCCACGCCGCCGGCCGTGTCGCCGGCCAGCGCGGCCCGGCGCACCAGGATCGCGGCGCTCGGCACGTACGACACCGGGGTGCCCGGCACGACCGGCCCGGGCCGGGGGCCGAGGTCGAGGGACGAGCGGATCTGCTCGTACCGTGCGAGCGCCGCGGCCCGCCCGCCGGAGCCGTCGCCGAGCGCCGCGATGCGGGGCGCCGCCAGCGCGACGGCCGGGTCGGCGAAGTGGGCGGCGAGCGTGTCGAGCCAGCTCGTCCGGGGCACCGTGTCGGAGTCGAGGAACGCGACGAGCCCCGTGCGCGCCGCGGCGAGTCCGGCGTTGCGCGCGGCGGCCGGGCCGCGCGGCGCATCGTGCCGCATCACCAGCGCGCCGGGAGCCTCCACGGGTCGCGGCGAGCCGTCATCGACGACGATGACCCGCACGCCCACGAGCACGGGCAGCAGGCGGTCGAGCCCGCGCTGGTTGTCATGCACGGGGATCACCACGGTGACCTCGTCGGCGGGGGCGTCGGCCGGCGAGAGCGCGGGATGCGCGATGCCGGTGTCGAGCAGCCGCCGCGCCAGTGCCGCCGTCGCCGCGTCCACCACGGTGAGCTCGCCGCCGCCGAGCAGCCCTGCCGCACGGGGCTTGAGCCGCAGCAGCCGGGTGGGCGCGCCGCCCACCAGCGCCGCGCCTCCGTCGAGCACCCGCACGCCGGCGCCGATGCGCACCCGGAAGCCCACCGGCAGCGGCGGCATGGGATGCGCGCCTGCGGACGGGGCCGGCCGCGCCGTCATCCGGAGATCCGCCCGTGCTCGTCCGGCCGCCACGCGTCGACCGACGCACGCAGCCCCGCGGCCAGCGACTCGCACAGGCGGCGGCCCTCCCCCGCGGTGGCCTGCGTCGGGTCGCCCAGCACGCCCGATGCGCTGACGGCCCCGACCCCGCCGGTGCGCATCGCGTCCCACAGCTCGCCCATCGGCGCCGTGGCGCCCGCGGCGGCGCGGTCCATGCGCACGGCACCGGGGTGCAGGTGCAGCATCATCGAGGTCTCGGTGCGCCCGGCATGCGCGTCGCCGCCGGGGATCACCGGGGTCCACCATGCGGCGTCGCGGCCCTCATGGCGCAGCAGCCGTACCGCCGCCGCGAGCGCCGACGCGTTGCCGCCGTGCCCGTTGACGAACAGCAACCGCGGCGCCCACCGGCACGCCGACCGGCCGTACTCGACGAGTACCGTGCGCAGCGCCTCCGAGCCGAGCGAGACGGTGCCGCGGAACCCCTCGTGCTCGCCGCTGGCCCCGTAGGCGAGCGCCGGCGCCGTGGTGACGCCGAGGGCCGCGGCGAAGGCCACCGCGATGCGGGTGTCGGTGTCGAGCGGCAGGTGCGGTCCGTGCTGCTCGAGCGAGCCGACGGGCACCGCGAGCAGGCCACCCGGGGCGTCGGGCCAGAAGGATGCGGCGAGCGTCCGCGCGCCCGCCGCGCCCCCGCCCACTGCTTCCCCCTTCACAGGGCCGCCCCCGCGCGCTCGCCCTCGCGGACGGCGGCGTCGGCGCGGCGGGGGGCGAGCGCGTCGCCCACCCGGTGCACGGCGAACCCCGCCGGCCGCGCCTGCAGCGCCCGCCACAGCGCGTCGTCGCAGCGCTGCTGCCCCGCGTACACCACGTGGTCGACCTCCATCGTGTGCTCGGCGCCGGTGAGGTGATGCACCAGCCGCAGCCGCCCGCCCGCGCCGGCGGGGCGGGCGTCGGCGACCAGCGTGTCGGTGCGCTGCGCGATCCCCGCGGCGTGCGCGCGCCGCAGCCAGCCTTCCCTGTCCAACGTCACCCCCAGATCCTGCCCCACCACCATGCCGTCGGTGCACACCGTCACCACGCACCCGCGCGCCGCCAGCAGCTCGGCCACCGAGGTGGCCGGGTGGAATCCGAGCCCGTCGATCACCAGCACCCGCCCGCGCGGTTCGGCCGCGCCGACGAGCACGTCGCGCACGTCGGCGTAGACGGCGGGGCCCAGGCCGGCCGCCCAGGCGGGCGGATCGGGCACGGCGCCGGTGGCGACGACGACCGCGTCCGGGGCCAGTGCCGCCAGGCCGTCGGCGGTGGCCTCGGCGCCGCATTCGACGCGCACCCGGGCGGCCCGGCAGCGCCGCATCAGCGAGCCCGTGATCTCGGCGAGCCCCGCGCGGTGCGGGGCCCGGGCGGCGAGCGCGATCTGGCCGCCCGGGTGCGGCGCGCGCTCGAGCACAGTGACGTCGTGCCCCCGCTCGGCCGCGACGGCGGCCGCCTGCAGACCGGCGGGGCCGGCGCCCACCACCACCACGCGGCGACGGTCTCGGACCGGGCCGGGCGCCGCGGCCCCCTCGCGCCCCGCGCGCGGGTTCTGCAGGCAGCGGATGGGCCGGTTGAACCCGACGCGGCCGATGCATTCCTGGTTGCAGCCCGAGCACACCGTCTCCGCATCCTCGCCGCGCACCGCCGCCGCGGCGAAGGACGGGTCGGCGATCTGCCCGCGCACCGCCCCGACCAGGTCGCACGCGCCCGCCGTCAGCGCGGCCTCCGCCTCGGCGGGACGGGTGAAGCGGCCGACGCCCACCACGGGCAGGCCCACCGCGTCGCGCAGCGCCCGGGGGATGTGCAGCGCGTAGCCCGCGGGCGTGGCCATCGACGCCTCGATCAGATGAAGGGTGTCGGTGGCCAGGCCGATGGACGTGTTGACGTAGTCGACGGCGCCCGTCGCCTCCACCAGCCGCGCCACCGCCGTCGCCTCGCCCAGCGTGATGCCGCCGTCGACGCCCTCCTCCCCCGCCAGCCGCACCCCCAGCAGCGGGCCCGGGCCGAGCGCCGCGCGCACCGCAGCGATCACCTCGAGCAGCAGCCTGGCGCGCGCCTGCAGGCTGCCGCCGTACGCGTCGCGGCGCAGATTGGTGCCGGGCGCGAGGAACGCGCGGATCAGCGACGCCTGCGAACACTGCAGCTCGACGCCGTCGTACCCGCCGCGCACGCAGTTGCGCGCGGTGGCGGCGTAGCCGAGGACGATCGCGGCGATGCCGTCGTCGTCGAGCGGCGCGGGCACCTCCTTGAACAGCGGATCCCACACCGGGCTGGGTGCGAGCAGCGGCCGGCGGGTGTACAGCGAGGTGCCCTGGGCGCCGTTGTGGTTGAGCTGCGCGAGGATCACGGCGCCGTGCGCGTGGGCGGCGCCGGTGATGGCGCGCAGCCCGGGCACCACGGCCGGGTCGTGGCCGCGGATGAGCTTCTCGTACGGGCGGTCCGAGGGGTGCACGGTGTGCTCCTCGGTGACGATGAGGCCGGCGCCGCCGCGCGCCCGGGCCGCGTAGTAGGCGGCGTGCCCGGCGGTGGGCAGGCCGCCGTCCGCCTGATTCGTCAGGTGCGCGCAGAACACGATGCGGTTGCGCAGCCGGTGGCGCCCGAGGACCAGCGGATCGGCCAGGCGCGGGGCGGTGCGGGACGGCGTCACGACCACGACGCTAGCGGCGCCGTGCGCCCCCGTCGCGTGCGGGCGCTGCGCCGCCGCCCGCTACGTCACCACCCACAGCGCGCCGGTGATCGCCAGGCCCACGACCGCGATGATGGTCTCCAGCGTCGACCACGTCTTGACCGTCTGCCCGATGGTCATGCCGAAGTACTCCTTGACCAGCCAGAAGCCGGCGTCATTGACGAAGGAGAAGATCACCGAGCCTGCGCCCACGGCGAGCACCACCAGCGACAGGTGCATCGAGGACAGGTCGCTGGCCAGCGGCGCGACGATGCCCGAGGCGGTGATGGTGGCGACGGTGGCCGAGCCGGTGGCCAGGCGGATGAGCACCGCGACGATCCAGCCCAGCACCAGCGCCGACAGACTGAGGGCCACCGCGATCTTGCCGATGGCCACGCCCGTCCCGCCGTCGACGAGCACCTGCTTGAACCCGCCGCCGGCGCCGACGATGAGCAGCACGCCGACGATCGGCTTGAGGCTGTCGCCGATCTTCGTCGACAGCGTCGACGTCGTGAAGCCCACCGCCGTGCCGAAGGTGACCATGGCCAGCAGCACCGAGATCAGCAGCGCCACGATGGGCGTGCCGATGAACTCGAGGAACGGGTAGACCGCGTTGTCCTCGCTCATCCAGATGTCGGCGGCGGCGCGGATGAGCATGAGCACCACCGGGGTGAGGATGGTGGTGAGCGTCCACGCGAACGACGGCCGCCCGCGCCGCTCGCCCGTGTCGTCGGGCACGGTGACGATGCCGGCGCCCGCCTCCGGCGCCTCCGCACCGCCCTCCCCGGCGGCCCCCTCCTTCGCGGCGCCCTCCCTCGCGACGCCCTGCCCCGGCGCCGCATCGTCGTGGTGCGCGCCGATGATGCCGCCCGCGGCGCCCGCCGCGCCGATAGGCACCCACCGCGCCGCCAGCTGCGCGAAGAGCGGGCCCGCGATGATCACGGTGGGCACCGCGACGATCAACCCCAGAGCCAGCGTGATGCCCAGGCTGGCATTGAGGTTCGCGATCGCGGCGAGCGGGCCGGGGTGCGGCGGGATGAAGCCGTGCAGCACCGACAGCCCGGCCAGCGCGGGCACGGCCAGCAGCATGGCGGGCACCCGGGCGCGCCGCACCGCCAGCATGACGACGGGGATCAGCAGCACCAGCCCGATCTCGAAGAACATGGGGATGCCGACGATGAACGCGATGAGCGCCATCCGCCACGGCAGGC
>CAZDSL010000232.1:0-5048 GCA_964507655.1 uncultured Mycobacteriaceae bacterium
CTGGCGGCGGCGGCGGAGGGCTGCCGCGGCGGCGCCCCGGCCGACGCGGCGCGCTCGGCGGCCGAGGCGGCCTTCGCGGCGCTCGGGCGCACCACCCGCCAGCTCGACGTGCTCGAGGCGGCGGGCGTGGTGGACGCGGGCGGGGTGGGCCTGCTGCTGGTGCTCGACGCCCTCGTGCACGCGCTCACCGGCGAGGACGTGCGGCGGCCCGCGTTCGAGCGGTCGACGGCGGCGCGGCTCGGCCGGTCGGGCAGCGCCATCGCCACCGTGGAGCTGGACGGGCCGCCCGGCGGGGCCGCGGAGACCCCGGCGCGCGGGTGCCCGCCCGACCCCGACGACTACGAGGTCATGTACCTGCTCGACACGCACGACGAGGCCGCGGTGCGGCGGCTGCGCGGCGCGCTGGAATCGGCCGGAAACTCCGTGGTGGTGGTGGGCGGCGGCGGCGCCTGGTCGGTGCACGTGCACCTGCGCGACGCCGGCTTCGCGGTGGACAGGGGCCTGGAGGCGGGGCGCATCCGCGAGGTGCGCATCACCCACCTCGGGGTGCAGCAGAGCCGCCGGACGGGCCTGCGGCCGGGCCGGGCCGTGCTCGCGGTGGTGGACGGCCCCGCCGCGGGGGAGCTGTTCGCGCAGGAGGGCGCGGCCGTGCTCGGCGTCGACGGCGAGGCGTCCGGGGCCGCGCTGCTCGACGCGGTCGCGGCCACGGGCGCCGGCGAGGTGCTGGTGCTGCCCAACGGCGCGGTGCGCTCCGAAGACCTCGTCGTGGTGAGCGCGGCCGCGCGCCAGCAGGGGCAGCAGGTGCTGCCGTTGCCCAGCGCGTCGCTGGTGCAGGGGCTGGCGTCGATCGCGGTGCACGACCCGGCCCGGCCGTCCAGCGACGACTCGTACGCGATGGCCGAGGCCGCTGCCGCCACGCGGTGCGCGCACCTGCGGATCGCGGAGGAGCGTGCGCTGACCTGGTCGGGCACGTGCGCGCCCGGCGACGCGCTCGGCGTCATCGGGGGCGAGGTGATGGTGGTGGAGCCGCGCGCCGCGACGGCCGCCGCCACCCTGCTCGACCTCATGCTGGGCACCGGCGGCGAGCTGGTGACGCTTCTTGTCGGTGCCGCGGCGGAGGATGCGCTCGTGGAGTCGGTGCGCCGGCACGTGGAATTCGGCCACCCCGCCGTGGAGCTCATGGTCTACCCCGGCGGGCAGCACTGCGACATCCTGCAGATCGGCGTGGAGTAGCGGCGCGGGGCATGCGCGGCGGAAGGGAGCGGGCACGGTGGCGGTGCTGACCGACAGGCTCGACCTGCTGCTCGGCGACGCCGCGGCGCAGGCGCTCGCGGCGGCGTTCGAGCTGCGCACGGTGGGCGACCTGCTCCGCCACTATCCGCGCACCTATCTGCGTCCCGGCGCGCTGATGGGGCCCGGCGAGATCGCCACCGGCACGCACGTGACCATCGCGGCGCGCGTGGTCGGCGCGGAGGTGACGGGCGTGCGGGGCAACCCGCGCAAGCGCATCCTCAAGGCGACGCTCGACGACGGCCGCCAGCGCTTCGCGGTGACGTTCTTCAACCCGTACCAGGTGCGCGACGATATCGCCGTGGGCAACCGGGGGCTCTTCTCGGGGCGGCTGGAGAGGTTCCGCGGCAGGCTCTCGCTGGCCCAGCCCGATTACCTTCTGCTCCAGGACGGCGCGCCGGAGGGCCGGCTGGTGCCGCAGGGGCGCCCCGTGCGCGGCGGCGGGCGGCTGGCCGAGATGGCCCGCGCGCTGCAGGACACCGGCGGCGGGCTGCGCGCGGCCGACCTGGGCCGCACGCTGCTGCCCATCTATCCGGCCACCGCCAAGGCGCAGACGTGGACGATCATGCGCTGCGTGCGCCAGGTGCTCGACCAGCTCGAGCCGGTGGCCGACCCGCTGCCCCCGCAGATCGTGGCGCGCTACGGGCACGTCTCGCTCGATGCGGCGCTGCGTGCGGTCCACATCCCCGCCGACGAGTCGGCCGTCGCGGCGGCGCGGGGCCGGCTGCGCTTCGACGAGGCCGCGTCCATGCAGCTGATGCTCGCCCGCCGGCGCCACGGCGAGGAGCTGGGCACGGCGCCGCGGTGCCCGGCCGCCGCGGGAGCTGTGTCGGCGGAGTTCTCCGCGCGGCTGCCCTTCGAACTCACCGACGGCCAGCAGGCGGTGCTCGGCGAGCTGCGCGCCGACCTCGCCCGCGCCGTGCCCATGCGCCGGCTGCTGCAGGGCGAGGTGGGCTCGGGCAAGACCATCGTGGCGCTGCTCGCCATGCTCCAGGCGGTGGACGCGGGGCTGCAGTGCACCCTGCTGGCGCCCACCGAGGTGCTGGCCTCCCAGCACGCCCGGTCCATCCGCGCCATGCTGGGCCCGCTCGCGCGGGCGGGCGAGCTGGGCGGTGCCGAGCACGCCACGCGGGTCACCCTGCTCACCGGGTCGATGTCCACCGCCGAACGCAGGCGCGCGCTGCTCGAGATCGCCGACGGCGACGCCGGCATCGTCGTGGGCACGCATGCGCTGCTGCAGGACGCGGTCTCCTTCTTCGACCTCGGGCTGGTGGTGGTGGATGAGCAGCACCGCTTCGGCGTGCACCAGCGCGACCGGCTGCGCGACAAGGCCCGCGCCGGGCGCACCCCGCACCTGCTGGTGATGACGGCCACGCCGATCCCGCGCACCATCGCGCTCACGCAGTTCGGCGACCTCGACACCTCCACGCTGCGCGAGCTGCCGCGCGGGCGCTCACCCATCAGCACCTCGGTGGTGTCCATGCCCGACCGCCCCGCCTGGGTGGCCCGCGCCTGGACGCGCATCACCGAGGAGGTGGCGCGGGGGCGCCAGGCGTACGTGGTGTGCGCGCGGATAGGCGACGACGCCGCGGCCCCGGCACGCGGCGCGGCGGGCGGGGGCGACGGGCCCGAGGGGGAGGACGTCCCGGACGGCGACGGCGCCGAGGGGGCGGGCCCCGAGGCCCATGCGGTGGTGGACGTCTACGAGAAGCTCGCGCAGGGCCCGCTCGCCGGGGTGCGGACGGGCCTGCTGCACGGGCGCCTCCCCCCGGCGGAGAAGGACGCGGTGATGCGCGCCTTCGCCGACGGGGCCGTCGACGTCCTCGTGAGCACCACCGTCGTCGAGGTCGGGGTGGACGTGCCCAACGCCACCATGATGGTGATCCTCGACGCCGAGCGGTTCGGCGTGAGCCAGCTGCACCAGCTGCGCGGCCGCGTGGGCCGCGGTGCCCACGCGGGCCTGTGCATCCTCATCAGCGGCCGCCCCGAGGGGGCGCCGTCGTGGCAGCGGCTCGAGGCCGTCGCCGCCACCACCGACGGTTTCGAGCTCGCCCGTCTCGACCTGCGCTTGCGGCACGAGGGCGATGTCGTCGGCACCGCGCAGTCGGGGCGGGCCAGCGGCCTGCGCCTGCTGTCGGTGCTCGACGACGAGGTCGTCATCGTCGAGGCGCGCCGGTTCGCGGAGGCCGTCGTCGCCGACGATCCCGACCTCTCCGCGCACCCGGGGCTGGCCGAGATGGCCGCCACCGTCGAGGGCACCGAGCGCGGCGAGTTCCTCTACCGCGCGTGACGGCATCGCCGTCCGACCGGCCGGGTAGGTTGGCGTGCATGCTGGCAAAGGTGCTCGTGGCCAATAGAGGCGAGATCGCCATCCGTGCCTTCCGCGCGGCGGTGGAGCTGGGGTTGCAGACGGTGGCCGTCTACCCGTTCGAGGATCGCAACTCGCTGCACCGCACCAAGGCGGACGAGGCGTATCAGATCGGTGAGCCGGGGCATCCGGTGCGCGCGTATCTGGATGTGGACGAGATCGTGCGGGTCGCGCGCGAGTGCGGGGCGGACGCGGTGTATCCGGGTTACGGGTTCCTGTCGGAGAATCCGGGGCTGGCCGACGCGTGCGCGGCGGCGGGCATCACGTTCATCGGCCCCGGCGCCGACGTGCTGCGGCTGGCGGGCAACAAGACGCGCGCGATCGCCGCCGCCCGCGAGGCGGGGCTGCCGGTGCTCGCCTCCACCGAGCCGACCACTGACCTGACCGCCCTGGCCGCGCGGGCCGACGAGGTGGGGTTTCCTTTGTTCGTCAAGGCCGTCGCGGGCGGTGGGGGCCGTGGCATGCGGCAGGTCGATGCGCCCGGCGCGCTCGCGGGCGCGCTGGAGGCGGCGTCGCGGGAGGCGGCGTCGGCGTTCGGCGACGGCGCGGTGTATCTCGAGCAGGCCGTCGTGGAGCCCCGGCACATCGAGGTGCAGATCCTCGCCGACACGCACGGCGACGTGGTGCACCTGTACGAGCGGGACTGCTCGCTGCAGCGGCGCCACCAGAAGGTGATCGAGCAGGCGCCGGCGCCGGGCCTGGATCCGGGGCTGCGCGAGCGGATCTGCGCCGACGCGGTCGCCTTCGCCCGGCACGTCGGCTACAGCTGCGCGGGCACCGTCGAGTTCCTCGTCGACGCCGCGGGCCGGCACGTGTTCATCGAGATGAACCCGCGCATCCAGGTCGAGCACACCGTCACCGAGGAGATCACCGACGTCGACCTGGTGGCCGCGCAGATGCGCATCGCCGCCGGCCGTTCGCTCGCGCAGATCGGGCTCACGCAGCAGGGCGTGCGCATCCGCGGCGCGGCGCTGCAGTGCCGCATCACCACCGAGGACCCGGCCGACGATTTCCGCCCCGACACGGGCCGGATCAGCGCCTACCGCACCCCGGGCGGGGCGGGCATCCGCCTCGACGGGGGCACGTCGGTGGGCGCGGAGGTGTCGGCGCACTTCGATTCGATGCTGGTCAAGCTCACCTGCCGTGGCGGCGACCGGGCCAGTGCGATCGGCCGGGCCCGCCGCGCGCTGGCGGAGTTCCGCATCCGTGGGGTGGCCACGAACATCCCGTTCCTGCAGGCGGTGCTCGATGATCCCGACTTCGCTGCGGGCCCGGTCGATACCGGGTTCATCGCCGCGCATCCGGGGCTGCTCACCGCGCGGCGGCCCGCCGACCGGGGCACGAAGCTGCTGACCTATCTGGCGGAGGTGACGGTCAACCGGCCGCACGG
>CAZDSL010000233.1:0-5043 GCA_964507655.1 uncultured Mycobacteriaceae bacterium
CCGGCCTCACCCCCGCCGGGCCACTAGCACTCCGCATCCGTGATCACGTGCGCCCCGGCGGCGAACCGGCGCACCCGCTCGGCGTCCCACAGCCTGGCCGGCACGGCACCGCCCAGCAGCGCCCGGGCAGTCGAGGGCGAATCCCCCAGCGGCGCATCCGATCCCGCGATGACGATGTTGCCGGTGCGGCGGC
This sequence comes from uncultured Mycobacteriaceae bacterium, assembly GCA_964507655.1. Taxonomy (GTDB): domain Bacteria; phylum Actinomycetota; class Actinomycetes; order Mycobacteriales; family Mycobacteriaceae; genus Tomitella. The sequence continues at coordinate 194 of CAZDSL010000233.1, forward strand.
CGGCGAGCATGGGCGGATCGGCGATGATCACCACGTGCGCGAACGCGGCCGCGATGGTGGCGGCCTCGCGGCGGGCGGTGGCCAGGTCGCGGGTGTCGCCGCAGTTCACCATGTACACGCCGCCCGGAACGAGCACGCGGCGCACATGCGCGGTGAACTCGGCGGTGGTCACCGGCAGCGGGGTGCGGACGCCCGCGAACACGTCGCGGATGATGAGGTCGCGTGTGCCGTCGCGCAGCGATTCGAGCACCTCCCGCGCCTCCCCGGCCCGCAGCCGCAGCCGGGGCGCGCGCGGCAGAGCGAACCATTCGCGCACCAGCGCCGCCAGCGCCGCATCGATCTCCACCACCACCTGCCGCGACTGCGGATACGCGGCCGCCAGGTAGCGCGCCATCGAGCAGGCGCCGCCGCCCAGGTGCAGCGCCCGCAGCGGCGCGTCGGCCGGCCAGCGCGGGTCGATGAGCGCCGCGAACCAGCGCATGTACTCGAAGTCGAGCCGCAGCGGATCGTCGAGGTCCACGTGCGAACTCTCGGCGCCGTTGATGCGCAGGATCCACGCCCGCGGCGCGAACCGGTCGCGCACCAGCTCGCAGGTGCCCGTGTCGATGGGGAAGACGCCCTCGACGGGCTCCGCCGCCCCACCGGAACCACGCCCACCCCCCGACGCGCGCACACCGCCGGCACCGCGCGCCCCGCCGGAACCACGCCCGCCCCCGGAGCCGCGCCGCCCCCTCGCCACGCCCGCTACCGCCCGGGCTCAGACACGCGCGCGCAGCTCACGCTTGAGCAGCTTGCCGCTGGCGTTGCGCGGCAGCGACTCGACGAACACCACCCGCTTGGGCACCTTGAACCCCGCCAGCCGGCCCTTGACGTGCTCGATCAGCTCGGCCTCGTCGGCCCGCCGGCCCTCGCGGAGCACCACCACCGCCGTCACCGCCTCGATCCACCTCTCGTCCGGGGTGCCGATCACCGCCGTCTCGGCCACCGCGTCGTGAGTGTAGAGCGCGTCCTCCACCTCGCGGGACGCCACCAGCACGCCGCCGGTGTTGATGACGTCCTTGATGCGGTCGACGACGGTGATGAACCCCTCCTCGTCGCGGGTGACCAGGTCGCCCGAGTGGAACCAGCCGTCTCGGAACGCCGCGGCGGTGGCCTCCTCGTCCTCCCAGTAGCCCTCGCACAGCTGCGGCGAGCGGTACAGCACCTCGCCGGGCTCGCCGGGCGCCGACTCGTCGCCGTCGCCGTCCACCACCCTGGTTTCCACGTAGAACACCGGGCGCCCGCACGAGGCCGGGCGCGCGTCGTGCTCGTCGGGCCCCAGGACGGTGGCCAGCGGGCCGATCTCCGACTGCCCGAAGCAGTTGTAGAACCCCAGCTCGGGGTAGCGCTCGCGCAGCCGCGCCAGCACCGTCACCGGCATGATCGACGCGCCGTACTGCGCCTTGGTGAGAGAGGAGAGGTCGCGCGAAGCCAGCTCCGGATGCCCCGCCAGCGGCACCCACACGGTGGGCGCGAGGAACAGCGAGCAGATGCGCCGCTCCTCCACCGTGCGCAGGATCGTGGGGATGTCCGGCGCGGGCAGCAGCGTGATGGTGGCCCCCACCGCGAGGTAGGGCAACGCGAACACGTGCATGGCGGCCGAGTGGTACAGCGGCATGCAGATGAGCGGGCGGTCGTCGGCGGCGAGGTCGAGCGACATGACGCATGAGACGTACTCGCACACCAGCGCCCGGTGCGTCATCATCGCGCCCTTGGGCTTGGACGTGGTGCCGGAGGTGAACAGCAGCTGCGCCAGGTCGCCGCCGCCCACGTGCCCGGCCTCGGCGAGCTCGTCGCCGTCGGGCACCTCGCCCGCGAGGGCGGCGTCGAGGAAGCTCGGCTCGGCATCGCGCAGGTGCAGCACGGTGGTGATGCCCAGCTCCTCGCACACCGGCGCGGCGGCGTCCTCGAGGTCGGGGTCGACGACGAGCGCGGCCACCCCGGCGGTGGCGAGGATGTGCGCCAGCTCGTCGCCGCGCAGCGCGTAGTTGACCGGCACGTGCACGAGCCCCGCCCGCGCGCACGAGAGGAACGCGATGAGGTACGCGTCGGAGTTGGTGCCGTACGCGCCGACCCTGTCGCCGATCCGCAGCCCCTTGGCGCGCAGCCGGCGCACGCCGCGCGAGACGGCGTCGTCCAGCTCGCGGTAGGTCCATGCGCGGCCGTCGAACTCCAGCGCGGTGCGGTCGGGGTGGCGGGATGCCGCACGGCGCAGCACGCCGTCGACGGTGTTTGCACGCGGGTCCGGGCTCATGCCCGCAGATCGTAGCGCCGGCGCGGCCCCGCGGAGCCGGATCGCGCCGGGTCACGCGCCCGGCGCCCGCGGGCGGGCGCGATACTGGGCCGATGGCCTCCCCCGCTTCCCTCGCGCCCGACCTCGCCGACGCGTCCTTCGAGGGCGCCGATTTCACCGGCACCGCCCTCGAGGATGCGCGCTGGAGCAGAGTCGAGTTCACCGGCTGCAGCTTCCGCGATTGCGAGCTGGCCGGGCTGACCACCGAGGCCGCGACGTTCACCGACTGCGACTTCACCGGCGCCGTGATGACCGGCTCCGACCACGCGGGCACGGCGTTCCGCAACTGCCGCTTCGAGTACGCCTCGCTGTGGGGCTCCACGCTGCGGCACTCGTCGCTGCTGGGCAGCGTGTTCGACCGGACGCGGCTGCGGCCGCTCACGCTCGAGGAGGTCGACTTCACGCTCACCGTGCTCGCGGGCGCCGACCTGCGCAAGGTCGACCTGTCGGGATGCCGCCTCCGCGAGGCCGGTCTGGTGGGCGCCGACCTGCGCGAGGCGGTGCTCGCGGGGGCGGACGTCACCGGGGCGCGCGTGTCGCAGGCCCGCTTCGACGGCGCCGATCTGCGCGGCCTGCGCGCCGACCCGGGGTTCTGGACCACCGCACGCCTGCACGGCGCCCGCCTGGACGTGGAGCAGGCGCTGGCGTTCACCGCCGCGCACGGGCTGCGGGTGGGCTGAGGCCTGCCGGTCAGCGCAGCGGCAGGACGCGGGCGCGCGCGTGTTCGGCGCCGTCGACCAGGTACCACAGCGCGATGCCGTCGGCGTCGGCGCGCGTGCGGATGCGCAGCTCGGCACCCGGTTCCACCGGCCGCAGGTATTCGACGATGACGCGGTGCGGGCGCGCGAGCAGCTCCGGCCGCCACGCCAGGCGCTCCTCGACGGCGTGCAGATAGACCGCGTTGTTGAGGTGGCGCAGCGGGTCGAAGTCGGTGATCCGCAGCGGGAAGGGCTCGTCGTGCGCCTCGGCGGGGGCCCCGTCGGCCAGCATCGGGCGCCAGCGCAGCCGGTGCTCGGTGGTGCGTGCCAGCAGGTCGGCCTCGAGCGCCTCGCTGATGCGGGCCGGGGCGCCCGTCTCGGGGTTGATGCTGATCCAGAACGCCTCGGTCTCCACGAGCCCGTCGCCGTCGGTCTCCTCCAGCCGCACGCGCATCGTCGCCCAGCGGGTGGACATGGCCGAGCACCAGCGCTGCAGCAGCACCTCCGAGTGCCAGCGCACCGGCCGCAGCACGTCGATGACGCTGCGCCGCACCACCCACACCGGGTCGCCCTCGCCCGGCATGGCCGCGATGTGGTCGAAGGCGATGTCCTGCAGGTAGCGCGCGACACCGTCGAGGCGCAGCCGCTCCGCCGCGTCGACGTCGCCGGTGCGCACCCGCCGGCGCCACGTGAACATGGGGCCCGAGTGGGGCAGCGCGGGCAGCGGCGCCGTCGCGTCCGCGGCGGGCCGGGTCACCGCGCGGCCCCCGCCGGCGCGGCCGTCTGCCGTGGCCGCAGCTCGACCGGGGCGCCCAGGTAGCGCTCGAGCCGCGCGCGCAGCTCCCCCTCGATGCGGATCGGGGCGTTGTCGGGGTCGGTGATGACGATGACCGACTCGGTGCGCACCAGCACCTCGTCTCCCTCGGCGTAGCGGATCTCGGCGTCGAGGCTGAAGCTCGATCCGCCGATGCGCCCCACCCAGAAGCCGATGCGTACAGGCTCCAGCGCGTAGCGCATCTCGACGGGGTACTCGATGGTCTGCTGCACCACCAGGTGCGGCCACCCGTCGGCGCCGTCGTCGAGCAGCCCCGGCACCGCGGCCCCCGTGGCGTCCACCGCGCCGAAGCGCATGAGCCGGCTGCGCGCCTCCTCGATGAGCGAGAGCACCGCGGCGTTGCCGATGTGCAGCACGGGGGTCACGTCCTCATAGCGCATCTGCACGCGCACCACCAGCGGGATCAGGGGCGTGGGGTCGGGTGCGGTCATCGATACTCCTGGTGCGGTGCGCGGTACGGGCCGGCCTCGCTGCGGCCGCCCCGTCCTGCACGGTACCCACCGGCCGGGCGCCGCCCCACGCCGCTCCACCAAGCGGATTTCGCACGTTCGAGCGCTGCAACGTGCGAAATCCGCGTGGTCGGCCGCGGTCGTCGCTACAGGCTCGTGGACAGCTTCTCTCCCAGCAGCTTGGCGAACCCGGCCGGGTCGTCCAGCTCGCCGCCCTCCGCCAGCACCGCCATGCCGTACACCAGGCGCGCGGTGCCGGCCAGCGCGGCGTCGTCGGGCCGCGACTCGTGCGCCGCGCGCAGGCCCGTCACCAGCGGGTGGGCGGGGTTGAGCTCGAGGATCCGCTTGAAGTGCGGCAGCTCCTGGCCCATGGCGCGGTACATCTTCTCGAGCTGCGGGGTGATGTCGTGCGCGTCGCCCACCACGCAGGCGGGCGACTCGGTGAGGCGCGTCGACAGGCGCACCTCCTTGACGTCGTCGGAGAGCACCTCCTGCATCCAGCCGGTGAGCTTCGCGAACTCGCCCGACTGCTTCTC
>CAZDSL010000234.1:0-5037 GCA_964507655.1 uncultured Mycobacteriaceae bacterium
GCCCCCCCCCCCCCCCGGGGGGCGCCCCCCCCACCCCACACCCCCCCGGGGCCGCCCACTACCCCGGGGCCCCCCCCCGCCCGTCTGTGCGGTGAGGCGCGAGTGATCCGGTCGGGCGGAGGCCGCGTGTGCTCCGGCCGAGCGGAGGCCGCGTGTGCTCCGCAGGCGGTGCGCCGTCCGGTCAGGCGGAGGCCGCGCCCGCCGCGGGGCCGCGGCCGGCGGTGTCGCTGTCGGCGTCGGCGGTGAGGCTGCGCAGGCCCGCGAGCTCGACGCCGTGGGCGGCGAGGATGCCGGCGGCCCCCGCGGCGAGCGCCTCCTCGTCGGCGCGGCAGGTGAGCAGCCGGACCCGGCGGATGCCCAGGTCGGCGAGGATGCCGGCGGCCAGGTGCACGTCGCCGGCGGTGGGGGCGGGCGGAAGGGGCGCGTCGGCCGGGCCGTCGGCGCCGTCGGGCAGCGCGATCGAGCGCAGGGTGTGCACCAGCCCTTCGCCGGCCTCGCCGTCGCCGCGCAGGTAGACGACGACGCCGGTGTCGGCGGCCGCGACGGCGTCCATGGCCGAGCCGAGGTCGTGCCCGCAGCCGCAGCGCAGCGATCCGAAGACGTCGCCGGTGAGGCACTCGGCGTGGATGCGCACCGTCACCGGCGCGTCGGCGGGCGGGCGCGACGCCACCGGCGCGGGGCTGGACGGCCGGCCCGACAGGAGCGCCACGTGCTCGCGCCCGTCCAGCGTGCCGGTGTAGCCGACGGCGCGGAACGTGCCGTGGGTGGTGGGCACGTTGGCCTCGGGGCCGCGCACCACCAGCGTCTCGTGGGTGCGGCGCCAGGCGGCGAGGTCGGCGATGGAGATGAGGGCCAGCCCGTGCTCGTCGGCGAACGCGCGCAGCTCGGGGGTGCGGGCCATGGTGGTGGGGTCGGCCTCGCTGACGATCTCGCACACCACGCCGGCCGGGTGCAGGCCGGCGAGGCGGGTGAGGTCGATGGCCGCCTCGGTGTGGCCGGCGCGCACCAGCACCCCGCCCTCGCGCGCCCGCAGCGGCACCACGTGCCCGGGGCGGGAGAACTCGCCGGCCGTGGCGGCCGGGTCGGCCAGACGGCGGATCGTGAGGGCGCGGTCGTGTGCGCTGATGCCGGTGGTGACGCCGGCGCGGGCGTCGACGGTGACCGTGTAGGCGGTGCGGTGCGGGTCCTGGTTCTCCGGGTACATGGGCGGCAGGCTCAGGCGGTCGCAGTCGGCGGCGGTGAGCGGCACGCACAGGTATCCGGAGCTGTAGCGGACGGTGAAGGCGACCAGCTCGGTGGTGGCCTTCTCGGCGGCGAAGATGATGTCGCCTTCGTTCTCGCGGTCCTCGTCGTCGACGACCACCACGGCCTTGCCGGAGGCGATGTCGTCGAGCGCACGCTCGATGGTGTCGAACCGGATCGGCTCGTGGGCGGACGGGACCTGCGCGGAATGCGCTGCGGTGCCCCGCGCGATGCCGTCGGACTCCCCGTCGCCGGGGATGGATGCGCCTCCGGTGAACATTGCCTCGCCCACTTTCTCGATCACGATGGTGATCCCAGGGCGGGAGCGGGCGGGCCTGAGCGGCCGCGCCTGCGGTGTTCTCTCTCATCCGGACTGTGACCGTCGGCTCCGGGATCGCACCGGAATCTGCTGGACCCCTCCGCCGGCGTGGGCCGACGGGGGCGCTCGCGGGCTCGGCATGCCGTGCGCCGCGCACCCTCCGGGTGCACCGCGAACCGCGTGCCATCACCGCCGGTGGGGAATCGCACCCCGCCCCGAGAACTTCCGATTCCGAGGTTACCACCGGGTCTACGGGCCTCCGCGCGGCCGTGTTCCACCCCGCGGGAAAACTCCGGGCCACGGCCCCGGGGCGGGCGGCCCGTCACCGGGCGCCGACTCCGCGGCGGTGGCAGCCGAGGAGGTGGGTGTCGATGATGCCCGTGGCCTCCATCAGCGCATGGCAGGTGGTGGGGCCGACGAAGCGGAAACCGAGCCCGCGCAGGCGCGTGGCCATGTCCTCCGATGCGGCGCTGCGCGTGGGCACCTCGCCCGCCGTGCGCGGGGCGGGGGACTCGCGCCCCTGGTACGACCACAGCAGCGCGTCCAGGCCGCCGTCGGCGCGGAGCCGCTGCACGGCGCGGGCGTTGCCGATGGCGGCGTCGATCTTGGCGCGGTTGCGCACGATGCCCGCGTCGGCGAGCAGGCGCGCGGCGTCCCCGTCGTCGAAGGCCGCGACGGCGTCGACGTCGAACCGCGCGAACGCGGCGCGGAACGCCTCGCGCTTGCGCAGGATCGTCAGCCACGACAGCCCGGCCTGGAACGCCTCGAGGCAGATGCGCTCGAACAGCGGCTGCTCGCCGTGCACCGGCACACCCCACTCGGTGTCGTGGTAGCGCTGGTTGAGCGGGTCGGTGGCCGCCCACGGGCAGCGCGCGACGCCGGCGTCGTCCACCACCACCTCTCCGGAGCTCACAGCGCGCCCGCCCCGGATTCGAGGTCGAGCAGCAGGCGCTTGGCGGCGGGCCCGGCGATGTAGCCGCCCAGCGAGCCGTCGCTGCGGGTCACCCGGTGGCACGGCACGAGGATGGGCACCGGGTTGCGCGCGCAGGCCGTGCCGACGGCGCGCGCGGCGTGCTCGCTGCCCGCCGCGGCGGCGACCCGCGCATACCCGGCCGTTTCGCCGTAGCCGATCTGCTGCAGCCGGTGCAGCACCGTGCGCTGGAACCCGTGCGCGAGCCGGAGGTCGACCGGCACGGTGAACCGGGTGCGCACGCCGCGGAAGTACTCGTCGAGCTGGAAGGCGACCGGATCGAGCCGCCACGGCATGCGCAGCACGCGCGGGGAGATGCGGGCGGCGAGGTCGTCCAGCACCCGCTCGTGGCCCTGCACCGCGAACGCCACGCGGACCACCCCGGACGGCGCCGCGGCGACGAGGATCCGGCCCAGCGGGGACTCGACCGTGCGGTAGGCGATGTCGATGAGCCCCTCGGCGTCGGCGCCGGCGAGCATGCGCCCCAGCAGCTCCTCCACCAGCGAGTGCTCCTCCGCGGACGGGCCGGCCGCGCGCACCCCCGCGAGAAGTGCGGCGGGATCGTCCTGCGCGGAGGGGCCGGAGCGGTGCGGTGCGGAGTCGAGGGCGGGTGTCATCGGGTGCCTCCTCGGGCGGATCGTGCGGTGCGGGGCGCGGCGGGGCTGGGTTCGGCGAGGCTGGGCGCCGGCTGCCGACCGGGCGGCCCCTGCGCCGCCTGCGCGGGGGGCGGAGCGTGCGCCCCGTCCGGCGCCGCGCCGCCCGCGGGCGCCAGCGCACGGCGGAGGGCGGCGATGCCGTCCGACCCGGCGCGGCGCGCGGCCGCCGGCGAGTTGCCGATGACCTCGGCCGCCTCGGCATACGGCATGCCCAGCAGGTGGTGGCACACCACCGCGTGCCGCTGCACCTCGGGCAGACGCGCCAGCGCGTGCCACAGCGGGGCGTAGTCGTCGTCGGCGCCGGGCAGGCCGAGGGTGCTGCGGGCCGTGGGCGCCTCGGCCACGGGGACCGCCCTGCGGGCGCGGGATCGGAGCAGGTCGACGCACTTGCGGCGCGCGATGGTGACGAGCCAGGCCTCGATGCTGCGGCCGGCCGGCAGGCCGGGGTACGCGCGGAGGGCGGCGAGGAACGTCTCGGACCAGGCGTCGTCGGCGTCGACGGGGCCGACGAGGGCCCGGCACACGCGCAGCACGGTGACGCCGTACTGCTCGACGACCCGCTGGAAGGGCACTGGACCGCCGCCGTGCCCGTCCGGTGGCTGCCTGGTGCCCGGCTCTATGGGGCCGGAACGCCCGGGGCACTCGTGCCCGGGGTCCGCCGCCCGCGTGCGCCCCGCCTGCTCCATGTTCACAGTATGAATACGTTCCGGCCCGGCCGGATGTGAGGCGCCCCGCGGGCGCCGAGGTCAGGGCGGGTGCGCGCGGCTTTCCACAGCGTCAGAAGAGGGTGTCTTGGCCGTCGCCGCGCTCGAGTCGCAGCAGGAACTCCTTGCGGTGCAGGCCGCCGCCGTACCCGACCAGCGCTCCGTCGGCCCCGATGACCCGGTGGCACGGCACGATGATGCTGATGGGGTTGCGGCCGTTCGCCGCCGCGACGGCGCGCACCGCGGCGGGATCGCCGATGCGCCGCGCGAGTTCGCCGTAGCTGCAGGTGGTGCCGTAGGGGATCTCGCGCAGCTGCGCCCACACGCGCTGCTGGAACGGGGTGCCGTGCGGCGCGAGCGGCACGGTGAACCGCCGCCGCTCGCCGGCGAAGTACTCGTCGAGTTCGCGCGCGGCCTGCGTGAAGCCGGCGTCGTCGCGCACGCCCAGCTGCCCGGGCGCGGGCGGGTGCCGGCGCGTGGCCATGTAGAGCCCGCACAGCGCGCCGTCCTCGCCGAGCAGCGTCAGCTCGCCGATCGGTGAGGCGACGATCGCATGGGTGCGCACGCCCCCGACGCTACGCGGGCGGCGCCGCTACGCGGTGCGCCAGACGGAGTACTGCCCGTCGACGATGGAGACGACCGCGGCGCCGTACGAGTGCGCCGCGTCGGGGAGCATCGCGGGGAAGACGAAGTCGACGATCACCGACTTGCGCTGCACGTCGGCGCCGCATTCGGAGACGAGCTCCTGCCCCACGGGGCCGGCCTCGGAGCGCGTGGCGCCCGAGACGTACGCGCCCGAGACGTCGCGGTCGGGGAAGCTGCCCGCCACGGCGCCCAGCGCGGCATCGGTGGCGCGGGCGACCGAGTCGGGCGTGAGCTCCGCGAGCCCGGAGGGGCAGTTCGGGGCGGCTGCGGCGGTGCCTGTGACCGTGACGCCCGCCGCCGCCGCGACGAGCGTCGCGGCCCCCGTCAGCAGGGCCCGGTGCATCATTCTCTGTGCCATGGTCCGTCCAGTCCGTCGGCGTCAGTGCACTCAACGTAACCGATTCGTTACTGTTTCGCATCTCGACGGTGATATTCAACGGGTGAACCGCCCCGGTTCCGGGCTCGGCAGTCGAGGCCGCGCGGCCCGTCCCGGGAAACATG
>CAZDSL010000235.1:0-5006 GCA_964507655.1 uncultured Mycobacteriaceae bacterium
GGGCCTCCGGCGGGTGCGAGGGCCGGCGGGGCTGCGGCCCCGCCACGGCGCCGCACGCCGGCCCGCACGCCGCCGTCGACGACGCCGGACCGGGAACCCAGGGTACTCGCCCGGCGCCGCCGGATGGCCAGGCACGCCGCCCCGGGGTGGCGGTGCGCACGGTGTACCGGCCGCGCCGGGGAGGCGATGTGAGATTCTGGTGGGGTGACGTATCGGGACGACGAGGCCGGACGGCCCGGCAGCACGCGGCCGGCGGGCGATGGCCGCATCGCCGGCTCCGTGCGCGATCAGGGGCCCGAGCCGCGCTTCGCCGAGAACGAGCTGGTGGGTGAGTCCCCCGGCGACCAGGGCGGATTCACGTTCCCGTCGTGGAACCAGCCGCTGCGGGCGCGGTGGGACCCCACCCGCGGGCCGCAGCGCTCGCGGGCGCGCCGCAGCGAGCGCGAGGGCATCCGGCGGCAGACGCGCGTGGGCCGGTTCGTCGCGCAGTACGGCTGGCGCGCCTACGCGATCCCCGTGCTCGTGGCCGTGACGATCTTCGTCATCGTCGAGGCGCTCCGCGGCGGCGGCGCCTCCGGGGCGGAGAACCCGGGGCTGGGCCAGCGCAGCACCGCGGTGCAGGGCATCGTGGGCGCCCCGGCGGCGGACGGCCGCTTCGACGCGTCGCTCCCGTCGGCCGCGCTGCCCGACGGCGGCCCGTTCACCGTCACCGGCGCGGGCACCTTCCACATCGTCCCCGGCACCACCGGGCAGATCGGCCAGGGCACCGAGCACGTGTACACCTACACGGTCGACGTCGAGGACGGCGTCGACACCTCGGCCTACGGCGGCGACGCGGCGTTCGCGAGCATGGTCGACCACACGCTCGCCAACCCCAAGAGCTGGATCAAGGACCCCACCGTGGGCTTCCGCCGCGTCGACACGCCCGACGCCGACTTCCACGTCTCGCTGACCTCGCAGATGACGGTGCGGCAGAGCTGCGGGTACGACATCCCGGTCGAATCGTCGTGCTACAACGCCGACCTGCAGCGCGTGGTGCTCAACGAGCCGCGCTGGGTGCGCGGGGCGGTGGCCTTCCAGGGCGACATCGGCTCGTACCGGCAGTACATGATCAACCACGAGGTGGGCCACGCCATCGGCTACGCGCAGCACCAGCCGTGCGAGAGCGACGGCGGCCTGGCGCCGATCATGATGCAGCAGACCTTCGGCACCGCCAACGACGACATCGCCGCGCTCGACCCCGACGGCGTCGTCCCCCGCAACGGCATGGTCTGCCATCCCAATCCGTGGCCGTTCCCGCGCGCCTGAACGGGGGCATGATGGAGGGCATGGACGTCGCGACGGGCGCTGCGGGCGCCGCAGCGGGCACCGGGCCAGCGGCGGCGGGCGCGCTGCCGCCGCTGGTGGAGCCCGGTCCGCCGCTGAACCAGCGCGACCTCGCCCGCTTCCACCGGCACACGATCCTCCCGCAGCTGGGCGAGACCGGCCAGCGCCGGCTGCGCAACGCGCGCGTGCTGGTGATCGGCGCGGGCGGGCTCGGCGCGCCGACGCTCCTGTACCTCACCGCCGCCGGCGTCGGCACCATCGGCGTCATCGACGACGACGAGGTGGAGGAGTCCAACCTGCACCGGCAGGTGATCCACTCGGAGGCCGACGTGGGGCGGGCCAAGGTGGACAGCGCCGCCGAGTCGATGCTGGCCGTCGACTCCGCGGTGCGGGTGCACCGGCACCGCGGGCGGCTCACCGCCGGCAACGCCGTCGAGCTCTTCCGCGGCTACGACCTCATCCTCGACGGCACCGACAACTTCGCCACCCGCTACCTGGTCAACGACGCCGCGGTGCTGGCGCACCGGCCCTACGTGTGGGGTTCGATCTTCCGCTTCGCCGGGCAGGTGTCGGTGTTCTGGGAGGACGCGCCCGGCGGCCGCGGCATCAACTATCGCGACCTCTACCCCGAGCCCCCGGCCCCCGGCACCGTGCCGTCGTGCGCCGAGGGCGGCGTGCTGGGCGTGCTGTGCGCCGCCGTCGGCTCGATCATGGCCACCGAGGCGGTCAAGCTCATCACCGGCATCGGCGAGCCGCTGCTGGGCCGGCTGCTGTGCTACGACGCGCTGGCCATGACGCACCGCACCGTCGCCGTGCGCAAGGACCCGGCCGCGCCCGCCGTCACCGGTCTGGTCGACTACGCGGCGCTGTGCGGCGTGCCGGGGCAGGGGCCGTCGGTCCCGGAGGTGACGGCCGGCGAGCTGGCGGCGCGCCTCGCCCGCGCCGACGCGCCGGAGCTGGTGGACGTGCGCGAGCCCGACGAGTGGGCCATCGCGCGGCTGCCCGGGGCCCGGCTGGTGCCGCTCGGGCGCTTCGGCGGGGCCGCGGGCGATCCGCTGGCCGACCTGCCCGCCGACCGCCCCGTCGTCGTCTACTGCAAGGTGGGCGCGCGCTCGGCGCAGGCCGCCCGGGTGCTGCTCGACGCCGGCCACACGGCCGTGCACAGCCTGGCCGGGGGCATCGACGAGTGGGCGCGCACGGTGGATCCCGCCATGCGGCGGTACTGACCGGCGCCGACACGGCGTGCCGTAGCGGCGCGACGGCCGCCGCCGCGGCGGTAGGTTACCGATTGTGAGCGATGCAGAGCTGCCCCCCGAGCACGTACGGTCCACCTTCGGCCTGCGCGGCCGGCAGCCCGAGCCGCTGGGCGACGGGTCGGGCGCGTGGCGGGTGGGCGAGGTGGTGCTCTCGCCCGTGGCGGACCATGCGCGCGCGGCGTGGTCGGCGGGCGTGCGCGAGACGCTCGACGTGGAGGGGGTGCGCCTGGCGCGCCCGGTGCGCTCGAGCGACGGGCGGTATGTGGTGTCGGGCTGGCGGGCCGACACGTTCATCACCGGCGAGCCGGAGCCCCGCTACGACGAGGTGGTGTCGCTGTCGGTGCGGCTGCACGCCGCCACAGCCGCGCTGCCCCGCCCGCGGTTCCTCACCCAGCCGCCGGTGCCCCCGTACGCGGATGCCGACATCTTCGCGCTGGCCGACCGCGCCGCCTGGGAGGACGCGCCGCTGTCGTCGGTGCGCGGCCTCGACGCGATCATCGCCGCGGGGCCCGACGGCGACCGCAGCCGCGACCTGGTGCTGCGGCTGGCATCGCTGCGCAAGCCCGTCGCCACCGCCGCGCAGGTGGTGCACGGCGACCTGTTCAGCACCGTCCTGTTCGCGGGCGCAGCGGCCCCCGGGATCCGCGACATCGTGCCCTACTGGCGCCCCGCGCCGTGGGCGGCGGCGGTGGTGGTGGTGGACGCGATCTCCTGGGGCGGCGCCGACGAGGGGCTCATCGAGCGCTGGGGCGTGCTGCCGGAGTGGCCGCAGATGCTGCTGCGCGCCATGATCTTCCGCCTGGCCGTGCACGCGCTGCACGACCGTGCCACGCCCGGCGTGCTGCCCGGGCTGGAGCGCACCGCCGAGCTGGTGCGGATGCAGGTGTAGCGGCCGGGGCCCGCGCGCGGGGCGCCGTGTCGGGCGGGGTCCGCCGTGTCTGCCGGGGAGCCGCCTCAGGCGGGGCCGGCGCCGAACTCGCGCCGCAGCAGCACCGCGAGGAAGCCGTGCATCGCCGCCTCCGCGCGGGCGGGGTCGCGGTCCGCGATGGCATCGATGAGCGCGCGGTGCTCGGTGGGGAACGGGGTGCCGGCGTCGGCCATCTCGGCGTGCGCGTCGCGCTCCATGCCGGGCACGACGCCCTCGTAGACCTGCAGGTAGGTGGTGTTGTGCGCCGCCGCGATGACGGCCCGGTGCAGCGCCGCGTCCGTCCGGGCGGCGGCGGCCAGGTCGCCCGCCTCGTGGTGGCGCTGGACCTCGTCGAGCAGCGCGTGCATGGCGTCGGCCTCGGCGTCGGTGCGGCGCAGGGCGGCCAGCCCGGCCGCGGTGGTCTCGAGCGCCTGGCGCAGCTCGAGCAGCTCGCGTCGCCGGGCCGGGTCGATCTCGCGGCGCAGCGCGGCGGTGACGGGGGAGTCGGCGAGCACGTACGTGCCGGAGCCCTGCCGTCGCTCGAGCAGCCCGCCGTGCACCAGCGCCTGCACCGCCTCGCGCACGGTGTTGCGCCCGGCGCCGACCAGACGCGCCAGCTCGGGCTCGGTGGGGATGCGCGTGCCCACCGGCCAGCGCCCGGCGGCGATCTCCTCCCGCAGCTGGCCGGTGACCTGCTCGATCAGCCCCCGTCGGCGGATGGTCTCCATGCCCCGTCCCCTTCCTCCGTGCCGCCCGCGCACGGTACGCGCGGGCCCGCGTGGACCCGATACATCCGATCATCCTATGATTTGCCGGTCCGGGGAACGACGGCGAGGATGATGCGAGGACGACGGGTGGCGGTGCAGGTGACGGAGACCGGCGACGATCCGCAGACGACGGCCGGCCGCGTGCCGCCGTCGGGGCCCGGCCTGATCCGCGGCAGGCTCGTCGCGTTCCTCGCCCTGGTGCTCTCGGCGCTGGTGCTGCGCACCGCCGTCACCTCGATCACCCCGCTCCTGGAGCGGATCGGCGACGACGTCGGCTTCGGCTCGGCCGTCGCGGGGGTGTTCGGCATGGTGCCCACCGCCATGTTCGCGCTGTTCGGGCTCCTCACCCCGCTGCTGATCCGCCGGCTGGACCTCGAGCGCGTCGCGGTGCTGGCGATGGTGCTCGCCGGCGCCGGCATGCTCGTGCGCGCCGTCGTCGGCGACACGGCCCTGCTCCTGGTGTTCTCGGCGGTGGCGCTGGCGGGCATGGGCATCGGCAACGTGGTGCTGCCGCCGCTGGTCAAGCGGTACTACTCCGACCGCGTCGCGGTGATGAGCGCGGTGTACATCACGTGCGTGCAGGTGGGCACCGCCGTGCCGCCGCTGCTCGCGGTTCCCGTGGCCGACGCCCACGGCTGGCGCTGGTCGCTGGGCATGTGGGCGCTTGTGGCGTTCGCCGCGCTGCTGCCCACGCTGGCGCTGCTGCGCGCCCGCCGCGCGGCCACGCGCCCCGCCCCGCCGGCCCCGGCC
>CAZDSL010000236.1:0-1727 GCA_964507655.1 uncultured Mycobacteriaceae bacterium
GCGACGGACGCGCCCACCGCGGTGGCGGCGCCGAGCACTCGGCGCATGGTCTGGGTCTTCATGGGGTTCCTTTCCCGTGAGGATGGGGTTGTGGTGCGGCGCCGCGCGCTGCGGCGAGCCGCGGGCTACTCGAACGAACCGGCGGTGAGGTCCTCTACCGACCAGCCCTGGATCTTCCAGAAATCGGCGGAATCGCTGGTGGAGCCGGCGACCACCGCCTTCATCAGCGTGCCGATGACGGCGGGCAGATTACTGCTCATGAACGGACCTTCCTGAATGCGGATGGGCAGTGGTGTGCGGGTGATTCCCGAGGCGGGACGCAGCCGTCACGCGTTGGCCAGGCTGCCGTCGGCGAAGGTCTGGCTGCCGGTGTCGATGTCGCCCAATGCGGCCGACGCGGGGTCGACCGAGGCGAATGCCCGGAGAATGCCGATGAAGGGGACGGCGGTGACGGAGTTCGCCATGACGTAGAGCAGGGTTTTCGAACCCATGCGCTTCCTTTCCTGCGCAGGGAGCACCGCAGAACCGGCGAACCGGTTTGCATCAGGCGGCAAAAAGGCGCCGACAGGGCTCGCTGCGGTGACTCGGCGAATGGTGGTGCGGAATCTGCCGGGATCGCCGGCTTGTCGACGCCTGTGATTGGTAGCTCACTGACGGTGAGAATGTGTTGCATCTCACTTCCGTGCCGGGGACGTTACTCCGGGGTACAGGCAATGTCAACGAGTTTGGAGGAATACGGAGGTAGAAGTGCGCCGGAGCGGTAACGGGGCAGGTCAGACGCCCCGCGCCGGCGGATGTTGCGGGGCGGTCGCCCGGGTCACGATCCTGCGGCGGGCCACCCTGCCCACGCGGATCGGCACCAGCGGGTACACGTGGCAGGCGCCCTCGATCACCTGCATGTCCAGCGGCACGCCCGCCTCCCGGGCCTTGCGGGCCAGCAGCGGGGCGTCGGCGTAGGTGATGTCGTGGGTGCCGTAGTAGGCGTCGATCGGGGGCAGCCCGGCCATGTCGCCGAGCACGGGGCTCAGGCGCGGGTCGTCACGGTCGTGCCCGCCGGCCCACGCCCGGCCCGCCACCAGGGCGCCCGCCTTGCCCAGCCACGGGTCGTGCGGCTCGATCGTCTCGATCACGGGGTTGCGGCACGCCACGTCCAGCCACGGCGCGATGAGCGTGAGCCCGCGCGGCAGCGGCTTGCCGCCGTCACGCAGCGTCTGCGCGAACCCCAGCGCCAGCCCGCCGCCCGCCGAGTCGCCCATGATCGTGAGCCGCGCCGCGTCGTCGGCCAGCCCGTCGTACACCTCGTCGAGCAGCGCGTACGCCTCGGTGAAGGTGTGCTGCGGCGCCAGCCCGTACATCGGCACGTGCACCCGTGCCCCCGCCGCGGCGAGCCGGCCGATCAGCCCCCAATGCTGCGGGGCGATCTCGCTGACGTACCCGCCGCCGTGCAGGTAGAGCACGGCGGCGCGCGGGGCGCCGGCGCGCGGGGCCACCGTCACGCAGCGGAAGCCGCGCACCCGGCGCTCGGTGACGGAGTGCCGGCGGGCCAGGCGGCGCGGCGGGCCCGCGTCGGCCTTGGGCTCCTGCAGGTAGCGGGCGTAGCGCTCGGCGTCGGCGTAGATGGGCTTGCGGGTGCGGCGCACGTAGGCGGACACGACGGCCATCTCGATGCTCACGGCGCCCTCCGATCGGTGGTGGTCTGCGCGCGCAGTCTATGGCGGGGCGGCGGC
>CAZDSL010000236.1:1827-4999 GCA_964507655.1 uncultured Mycobacteriaceae bacterium
AGGAGCTGGGCAAAAAGGTCGAGCCTCGCATCCGCTGGATCGCCGACGGCGGCGAGATCCGCGAGCTACGTCGGCAGCAGGCCGGGCAGGGGGGCTAGCGCACGCACGCCGCGCGCGCAGGGGCCTCGTCCGCCCTGCGGGAGGGGTGCCGCAAGGCATGACCCGGCGGGCGCGCGCCGGTGCACGATGGGCGCACAGTCCGCGAGGAAAGGCGCCCGATGTCCGCTGCACAACCCCTGATCACGCTTGCCAACGCGCGCGTGACGACGATGGATCCGCGCCTGCCCGAGGTGTCGGTGGTGCAGATTCGGGGCGGGCGCATCGTGGGCGTCGGGCCCGCCGCGCTGGCGCAGGCCCCCGCCGACCGCACCGTCGACCTGGGCGGGCGCCGGCTGCTGCCCGGGTTCATCGACGCGCACAACCACCTGTCGATCTCGGCGCTGTTCCCGCGCTGGGCAGACCTGCGCGGCGTGCAGGACGCCGAGCGGCTCGGCGAGGCGCTGCGCCGGCAGGCCGTGGCCGAACCCGACGCCCTCTGGATCCGCGGCGCCGGGTGGAGCGGCCGCCCCGCCGTCGACCGCGCCATGCTCGACGCCCTGGGCCTCGACCGCCCGATCCTGGTGGCCAACGTGTCGCTGCACGACGGCGTTGTCGACTCGCGCGGCCTCGACGCGCTGGGGGTGGGCGAGCACGTGGCCGACCCGCCCACCGGCCACTACGAGCGCGACGCGCGCGGGCGGCTCACCGGGCGCGTCTTCGAACAGGCCTACGGGCCCGCGCACGCCGCCTCGCTCGACGGCGTCGACGACACTCAGGGGTACCAGGACGCGATCGCGGCGCGGGCGCGGCTGTTCCTGCGCGAGGGCATCACCTGCGTGCACGACGCCGCCTGCTCGCCGCGCGCCGAGGCCGCCTACCGGGCGATGGCCGACGCGGGCACGCTGCCGATCTCGGTGCTGGCGATGCCGCACGCCCGCGCCATGTTCACCGACAACCCCGGCCGCCGCCGCGAGGGCCCGCGCACCGGCGAGGGCGACGAGTGGCTGCGGGTGGGTCCGGTGAAGTTCTTCGCCGACGGCGGCAACGCACCCGCCATGTCGACCGGCCACGGCGGGCCGCACACCGGGCTGCTCAACGCGGCGCTGGGCGAGCAGATCCGCGAGACGGTGCGGCAGGGCTACCGGGTGGCCGTGCACGCGGTGGGCGACGTAGCGCTGCAGGCCACCCTGGACGCGTTCACCGGCGCGGCACGCGCGAGGAAGGACGACGACCACCGCTTCCGGGTGGAGCACGGCTTCATCACCCACCCCGCGCAGATCGCCGCCATGGCCTCGCTGGGGGCGGTCGCGTCGGTGCAGCCGGGCGTCGAGGCATTGATGGGGCCGTACCTGGAGATGTTCGGCGAACACATCCGCACGCGGGCCTTCCGCTACGCCGAGCTGGCCGAGGCCGGCATCCCCATGGCCGCCTCGTCCGACGACCCGTGCACCCCCTACGGGCCGCTGCTCAATGCGCTGCCGGCGTCCATTCGGCGCACCGCGGCCGCGGCCGGCTCGCCGCTGCCGCTGGAGCACTGGCTGCACGCGTTCACCGCGGGCGCCGCCTACGCGGGCGGGCAGGAGGACGAGCGCGGCAGCATCACCGAGGGCAAGCGGGCCGACCTGGTGGTGCTCGACGGCGAACTCAACGCCGACGCGCCGCCCTCGGTGCACCAGACGTGGGTGGCCGGCGAGTGCGTGTGGACGGCGGAGGGGGAGTAGGGGCTGCGGCCTCGTGTGCGGTCGGCGACGCGTGTGCACGGCCGAGGACCGCGATCGCGCGGGCATCCGGTTGCTTCCCCTGTGCCTCGGCCGCCGCCACGGCCAGCCGTGCGGCCGCGCGGAGTACTGGATCGCGCTGCGCGGTATGAACGCTGCTGCTCATGGGCGGCTCCCAGGTGAGTGTGCCTTCATGCGCCATCATCGTCTCCAAGGTCCAGTCGTGCCAATGCCACGCGTTCCGCGAGTAGCGCCTCCTCCTGGCTGGCGAGTGCCGAGCCGACGAGAGTCGTGAGTGCGTCGTAGCCGCTCACTGCGAGCCGGGTGTGGTCGGAGGCCGTCCATTCGACTGCCTTCTCGAAGCGGTGCCACCATTCCGCTCGGCGGTCGGCGGCGTCCTTCTGGCGGATCTGGTTCCTGACCCCGATCACCGCGATCAGAGCGGCGACGAGCGCGGCAGCGGACGGGACCGCGGTGGCCGTGATCGCGGCGGCCAATTCCGTCGCCGACATCCGGCGACCTCACGGGCGACGGGGTGGGAGGAGGGGCAGGCGTGACCGTGACGGTGCTGAACGTGTGCGCGGCAGCGGGACGCGGGGGTGTGCGGTTACCTCGAACTTGCGCGCGGTGCTGGTGATGTATCCGGTCATTTCCGCCCCCTGATTCTTAGTGTGCCCATGGTGTAGCAGAGAGCACCGACGTGATCGTGCCGGTCGACGGCGGATAATGAGCGGGGAGGGAGATGAGTCGGGTGGTGGACGAGAAGCGTGGGCCCGCGGCGTGGAGCCTGGAGACCAGGCGTTTGGCTGCGCAGATCCTGCTGCGCGAAGAGAAGAAGCTGGGGCTCGTCTCCGAAGACTGGGTCCGGCGTATCGCCGCGGGAGAAGAGCTGCGTGAGGCCGAGGCCGTGGCGGAGCCCGTGGCCGGGAGGCCCGGTACGCCGGGCTGATCGGTGCGTGCGCAGGGGGATGCGTCTTGACCGCTGCGGCCGGTCGGCGCTAGATTGATCGTATCGAAAGTGTGTTCTATGCCTGCTGAGCGTTTCAACTGCTGAGTGTTGCAACTGCTGAGTGTTGATCTGCCGAAAGTCGCTGTGCCTTCCCCGCAGCGGCGCGCCCCGGGCATCGGGGGCGGTCGGCCATGCCGGGAAGGGGCTGTCATGGGGTGGGGCGGAGGCTGGAGCAGCGGCCCGCCGAGCTGGTCGGAGATGGAGCGTGTGCTCTCCGGCCGCCCGGCGCCGTCACGGCCGGGGGAGCGGCCCGGGCGCAAGGAGGAGCACCCCGGCGACGGCAGCGACAGCCCCGCCTGGTCGCGCACCCGCGCGCCGTACGTGCCGCCCGCCCCGGCCGCGCCGTCGCCCCGCACCCCCTACGCCGAGCTGCACGCGCACTCGTCGTTCAGCTTCCTCGACGGCG
>CAZDSL010000237.1:0-4965 GCA_964507655.1 uncultured Mycobacteriaceae bacterium
GGCCGATCGCGTCCTGGAGGCCGCGGTCCGCGCGCAGGAGCAGGCCACGGGACGGGCGGCCGCCGTCGAGGCGCAGGCGCAACGGGTGCGCGACGCGGTGGCCCGTCTCGCGCCGCTGCGGGAGGAGCACGAGTGGCTCGCCTCGCTCACCGACGTCCTGATCGGCGACGGCGAGAACGCCCGGCGCATGTCGCTGCGCTCGTACGTGCTCGCGGCGCGCCTCGAGGAGGTGGCGGTGGTGGCGTCGCAGCGGCTGCGCGTGATGTCGGGCGGGAGGTACGAGTTCGTGCACTCGGAGGCCACCATCAAGCGCGAACGGCGCGGCGGGCTCGGGCTCGACATCCTCGACGCCAACACCGGCGCCGTCCGGCCGACGTCGACGCTCTCGGGCGGCGAGACGTTCATGGCCTCGCTCGCCCTGGCCCTCGGCCTGGCAGACGTGGTTTCGGAGGAATCGGGCGGCATCCAGCTCGAGACGCTCTTCATCGACGAGGGCTTCGGCACGCTGGACGCGGAAACGCTCGACATCGTCATGGGCGTCCTCGACGAGCTGCGCGCCGGCGGACGCGCTGTGGGCATCGTCAGCCACGTCGCCGAGATGCGCCACCGGATCCCCAGCCGCCTGCACGTGCTCAAGGGCGAGGCGGGCTCGCGACTGCAGGTGCGATCGGCCGCGGACGCCTGACGGGCACGCCGCGGCGGGGGAGTCAGGCGGGGGCGGTCCCGCCCTGCTGCGGCCCCTCGTCCGGCGCGTCGCCGCCGGGCGCGGAGGCACCCGGTGAGCCTTCGCCCGGCGGGCCGCCGCCCGGTGAGCCTCCGCCCGGCGGGGAGGTGCCCGGCGGCAGCGCGGGAGTCCCCGGCGGGGGCGCGTCCACACGCGCCTCGATCTGCTCGTCGACGTACCGCACCAGCACCGCGGCGACGGCGGCCACCGGCACCGCGAGGAACGCCCCGACGATGCCCCACAGGCTGCCGCCCGCCGTCACCGCCAGCAGCACCACCACCGGGTGCAGGTCCATCGACTTGCTCTGCAGCATGGGGCTGAGCACGTTGCCCTCCAGCTGCTGCACCGCGATGATCAGCGCGAGCACGATCAGCGCCTTGGTCAGCCCGCTCGCCACCAGCGCCACCAGCACCGCCAGCGCACCCGCCACGAACGCGCCCACGATCGGCACGAAACCGCCGAAGAAGGTGATCACCGCCAGCACGCCCGCCAGCGGCACGCCGAGGATGAGCAGTCCGATGCCGATGAAGAACGCATCGATGAACGCCACCACCGCCTGCGTGCGGATGAATCCGCCGAGGGTCGCCCACATCCGGCGCAGCACCTCCTCGGTGTGCCGCGAGACGGGGCTGCCGGTGGACCGGTGCAGCCACGGCAGGAACCGCGGTCCGTCCTTGATGAAGAAGAACACCAGCACCACGATCAGCAGGCCGGTGACGACCAGCGACCCGGCGGTGCTCACTCCGCTGAACACGCCCTGCGCGATCGTGGTGGCGCTCGACTGCATCTTGCTGGTCACGGCCTGCACGGCCTGATCGATCTGGTCGGGGCGCACGTTGAACGGCGGGCCGGTGATCCAGTCCTGCACCTTCTGGACGCCCTCGGTGGCCCTGTCGGCGAGCGGACCGATCTGGTCCATCACAGACGGAACGATGAGCGCGATGACGCCGGCGATCACCACCACCATCGCGAACATCGCCAGCGAGGCGGCCGCGGCGGGCGGCATCCGGTGACGCTGCAGCCAGCCGCTGATCGGCCACAGCACGGTGGACACCACCACCGCCAGCAGCACCGGCAGCACGATCACCCACGCGCGCGACAGAACCACGTCGATCGCCCACAGCGCGCCGAGGATCAGCAGCAGGCGCAGGCTCCACTCGGCGAGCCAACGCCCGCCCTTGCCGATCACCTCGCCGCGGGTGCGGGCCGGGGTGTCCTGGGACATCGGGTCCTCGTTTCCTGTGCGGTCGATCGGTGGTGGGGCCGCGCCCGATCCTGTGCCATCCTCGCCGATTCCGGGACCCGTGTGCGGGATCCGCCCGCGCGTGTCCGGGAGGTCCGTGCCTCCCGCTGCGCAACCGCCCACCCGGGCGGGGGCGGCGCTGGTCAGACGGCGAAGCTGTCGGCGCGGGCGCGGTCCCAGTCGTGCCGCCACGCGACGGGCGGGTCCTCCAGCAGCTGGCGCGGCCGCAGCCATTCGTACAGCTCGGCGTAGGTGCGGGTGCGGTGCACCTGGACGCGGCGGATGAGCATCGACGGATCGAGCTCGTCGAAGCCGTCGAGTCCCATCGACGCGACGATCTGCTTGGCGTTGGCCACGACGTTGCGCTGCAGGTTGTAGACGCGGGTGGTCTTGTCGGGCACGTCGAGGGCGCGGGCGCGGCGCGGATCCTGTGTGGTCACACCGACGGGGCAGTGGTTGGTGTGGCACTTCTGCGCCTGGATGCAGCCGACCGCGAACATCATGGCGCGCGCGGCGAGCGTGAAGTCGGCGCCCTGGATAACGCGTTTGACGAGGTCGATGCCCAGCGCCACCTTGCCCGAGGCGCCCAGCCGGATGCCGTCGCGCAGCCCGGTGCCCACCAGTGCGTTGTGGACGGTGATGAGGCCGTCGGTGAGCGGCATGCCCACGTGGTCCTCGAACTCCAGCGGGGCGGCGCCGGTGCCGCCCTCCGCGCCGTCGACGATGATGAAGTCGGGCGCGATTCCGGTGTCGATGATCGCCTTGCAGATGCCCAGGAACTCGCGGCGCGACCCCACGCACAGCTTGAAGCCCACGGGCTTGCCGCCGCACAGCCGGCGCAGCTCGGCGATGAACCGGCACAGCTCCTCGGGGGTGCGGAACGCCGAGTGCGAGGGCGGCGACACCACCGTCTCGCCCACCGGCACGCCGCGCGTCTGTGCGATCTCGGGGGAGACTTTGGGCCCCGGCAGCACGCCGCCGAGCCCCGGCTTGGCACCCTGCGAGAGCTTGATCGAGATGCACTTGACCTGGTCGAGTTGCGCCTTCTCGGCGAACTGTTCGGGATCGAACCGGCCGTCGCGGGTGCGGCAGCCGAAGTAGCCCGAGCCGATCTCCCAGATGAGGTCGCCGCCGGGGCGCAGGTGGTAGGGGCTGATGCCGCCCTCGCCGGTGTCGTGGGCGAAGCCGCCGCGGGCCGCGCCGCCGTTGAGCGCGAGGATCGCGTTGGCCGACAGCGCGCCGAAGCTCATCGCCGAGACGTTGTAGAGCGCCATGTCGTAGGGGCGGGTGCAGTCGGGGCCGCCGATGCGCACCCGCGGCGTCTCCTCCGGTGCGGTGGTGGCGACGATCGAGTGCCGCACGAACTCGTAGCCCACCGCGTTGACGTTGCGCTCGGTGCCGAAGGGCTCGACGTCTTTGACGTCCTTGGCGCGCTCGTAGACGGTGGAGCGGGTGTCGCGGTCGAACGGTGTGCCGTCGGTGTTGCGCTCGATGAAGTACTGCTGGATCTCGGGCCGGATCGCCTCGAGCAGGAAGCGGGCGTGGCCGAGCACCGGATAGTTGCGCAGGATGCTGTGCCGCGACTGGAGCAGATCCCACGCGCCCACCACCGCGAGCAGCAGCAGCGGCACCGTGAGGAAGAGCCACCAGGGCGACACGAGGAACGTCAGCAGCAGCGACAGGCCGCCCACCACCCACAGCGCCGCCACGGCACACCATCGGATCATGTCCGCCTCCTTCCGTCGCGCCTACGCATCATCGGCCCCCACGTTTCCACTGCGGGCGCGTTTTCGCCGATCATCACCCGCGGGGCGGCGTGGTGTCGACGGCAGCGGCGCGGGCCGTAGACTCTGGAGACCGTGAGTCTCACCCTCGGAATCGTCGGACTGCCCAACGTCGGCAAGTCCACCCTGTTCAATGCCCTCACCCGCAACGACGTGCTCGCCGCGAACTACCCGTTCGCCACCATCGAGCCCAACGTCGGCGTGGTCGAGCTGCCGGACGCGCGCCTGAACCGCCTCGCCGAGATCTTCAAGTCCGAGCGGATCCTGCCCGCCACCGTGTCGTTCGTCGACATCGCGGGCATCGTCAAGGGCGCCTCCGAGGGCGAGGGGATGGGCAACCAGTTCCTGGCCAACATCCGCGAGGCCGACGCGATCTGCCAGGTGGTGCGGGTGTTCGACGACGGCGACGTGGTGCACGTCGACGGCCGCGTCGACCCGCTCGCCGACATCGAGGTGATCGAGACCGAGCTGATCCTCGCCGACATCCAGACCCTTGAGAAGGCCCTGCCGCGCCTGGAGAAGGACGCGCGCAAGAACAAGGACCTCGCCGAGACGGTCGACGCCGTCAAGAAGGCGCAGGAGATCCTCGATGCGGGCCGCACCCTGTTCTCGGCGCAGGACGAGGTGGACTTCGCCGCGCTGCGCGAGCTGCACCTGATGACGGCCAAGCCGTTCCTCTACGTGTTCAACGCCGACGAGGGCGTGCTCACCGATGACGCGAAGAAGGATGAGCTGCGCGCCGCCGTGGCTCCGGCCGACGCGGTGTTCCTCGACGCCAAGGTGGAGGCCGAGCTGCTCGAACTCGACCGCGAGGACGCGTTGGAGCTGCTCGAATCGGTGGGGCAGACCGAGCCGGGCCTGGACTCGCTGGCCCGCGCCGGCTTCCACACCCTGGGCCTGCAGACCTACCTCACCGCGGGGCCGAAGGAATCGCGCGCGTGGACCATCCGCAAGGGCGACACGGCCCCCAAAGCCGCCGGCGTCATCCACACCGACTTCGAGAAGGGCTTCATCAAGGCCGAGATCGTCTCGTTCTCCGACCTGGACGAGGCCGGCTCGATGGCCGCCGCGAAGGCCGCCGGCAAGGTTCGCATGGAGGGCAAGGACTACGTCATGGCCGACGGGGACGTGGTGGAGTTCCGGTTTAACGTCTAGCGTCAATGACGGTGTCCGTCATACACTGGTCTCGTGATCAGATCGTTCGGCAGCAAGGA
>CAZDSL010000238.1:0-2757 GCA_964507655.1 uncultured Mycobacteriaceae bacterium
CGGTAGCGGATGGCGTCGCCCGTCTGCTGTACGGAGGAGGTCACCGGGTCGGACGCCGGCGCGGCGGCAGGATGGAGCGCCGGCGCGGCGGCAGCGGCCCCGGCACCGGCCGCCACGACCGCCCCGGCGGCCAGAACCGCCGCCACGATCCGCGCCGCCCCCGCGGCCGCACCGCGCGCCGGGCCGGTCCGCCTGTCCAGCCTGCTCGTCGACGTCATGGGACCATCATGGCGCCATCCCCTCCGCCCGCGCGGGAGGAATCGGTGATCTTCCACGTGCCGCCCTCGCCCTGATCGCGCCAGAAATCCGCGAAGCGCCCGCCCGCGTCCCGCAGCTCCTCGACGCCGCCCGACTCGACGATCCTCCCGCCGTCGAGCACCACCACGCGGTCTGCGTGCGCGACGGCCGCCTGCCGGTGCGCCACGATGACCCGGGTCCGCGCCCGCCCGCCGCCGCCGAGCGCGGCGACGACGGCGGATTCGTTCTCGTTGTCCAGCGCGCTCGTGGCCTCGTCGATGAGCAGCACGGGAGCCGGCTTCGCCAGCGCCCGGGCGATGCCCACCCGCTGGCGTTCCCCGCCGGAGAGCCTCCCGCCGCCCTCGCCGACCTCCGAGTCCATCCCGTCCGGCATCCGGCGGGCGATCTCGTCGACGCGCGCCTGCGCGGCCGCCGCGTCGAGGCGTTCCCGCGGCGCGTCCGGGTCGCCCGCCGCGATGTTCTCCGCGATGGTCCCCGCGATGAGATGCGGCTGCTGGAACACGACGCTCGTCAGCGCCCGCCGCGACGGCTCATCGAGCTCCGCCGCGTCGACGCCGTCGATCAGGATGCGCCCGGCGGTCGGCCGGTACAGCCCCGCGATGAGCCCGATGATCGTGCTCTTGCCCGAGCCGGACGGGCCGATGATCGCCGTGGACGCCCCCGCCTCGAGCACCAGGTCGACGCCGTCGAGCGCCAACGGCTCGTCGTCGCCGTACCGGAAGCCCACCGCCTCGAACTCGATGCGCGGCGGGCCCGCGTCGCCGCCTCGCCGCACCGTTCCACACGCGGGAACCGGCGCCCGCAGCACGGTGGCGATCTTGCGCAGCGACAGGCGCGTCGCCTCGAGCCCGCCGGACAGTTCGCCGAGCGCCGTGAACGGCTCCAGGTACCGCACGGCGACGACGATGAGGGCCACCGCCTCCGCCGTCGACAGGTCGCCGCGCACCGTCAGCCACGCCGCGGTGCCGGCCAGCGCGAACAGCGCCGCCTGCGCCGCAATGCTGAACAGCAGCCGCCCCGGCACCTGCATGAGCAGCAGCCGCCTGGCGGCACCGTGCTGCGCGGCCACCGCGTCGCCGACCATGCTGCGGGCCGGTTCGACGCGGCGCGCCACGCGCAGCGCCTGCTGGGTCCGGGCGAACTCCACC
This sequence comes from uncultured Mycobacteriaceae bacterium, assembly GCA_964507655.1. Lineage (GTDB taxonomy): Bacteria > Actinomycetota > Actinomycetes > Mycobacteriales > Mycobacteriaceae > Tomitella. Next base: position 1,407 of record CAZDSL010000238.1, read on the forward strand.
ACCCGCTCGCTCAGGCGGGCGTTGGCGTGGTCGGCCACCTGGTCGGCGCGGTCGCTGATCGCCTCGGCCGCCCACAGCGCGCCCAGCAGCAGCGGCACCCCGGCGAGGGCGACCAGCGCGAGCTGCCAGGAGACGGCGAACAGGGCGCAGGCGATGGCCACCGGCAGCAGCAGCGCGTTGGCGACCGGCACCACCAGGTACACGACCACACCCACCAGGTCGGGGCCCGTCGTGGCGATCGCCTGCCGGGCCGTCGCCGTGTTGTCGCCGGTGAACCACGTCATGGGGATGCGCGAGAGCCTGTCGGCGACGCGGCGCTGGCCGTCGTCGAGCATCCCGAAGCCGAGCGCGTAGCCGTCGCGCGAGCCCGGGAACTCCACCGCCCAGCCCGCCACCGTGACCAGCGTCAGCGCCCCGAGCCAGCCGAGCGCCGCCCCGTGGTCGCCGTCCACCCACGCCCCCACCAGCGGCACGAGCATGACGACGCCGACGGCGCGGAGGACGATCGACGCCGCCGCGAGGAGCGCGAACCGCCGGGCGGTGGGCCTCAGCTGCGCGGGGATGAGCGCGGACAGCGCGCGGATCATCGCAGGGCTCCCGTCGTCGTGCGGCCCGCGTCGGCCGCAGCCCACAGCGCCGCGTACCGCCCGCCGGAGGCGAGCAGCTCCTCGTGCCGCCCGGATTCGGCGATCCGGCCGTGGTCGAGCACGACGATCCTGTCTGCGTCGACGATCGTGTGCAGGCGGTGGGCGATCACCAGGACGGTGCGGTCGCGGGCCAGCCGGGCGAGGGCCTGCTGCACCAGGTGCTCCGATTCCGGGTCGGCATACGCCGTGGCCTCGTCGAGCACGAGCACCGGCGCGTCGGCGATGAGCGCGCGGGCGATCGTGAGCCGCTGGCGTTCACCGCCGGAGAGCGCGGCGTCGGGCCCCAGCCGGGTGTCGTAGCCGCGCGGCATGCGGGTGATCCGCTCATGGATGCGCGCCGCCCGTGCGGCCGCCTCGATCCGTTCGCGCGAAGCATCCGGGTGGGCCAGCGCGATGTTCTCCGCCACCGTGGCGTCGACGAGCTGCGCGTCCTGCAGCACGAAGCCGACGTGGCGGTAGAGCTCGTCCGGCTCCATCGTCCGGATGTCGCGGCCGCCGACGGTGATGCGCCCCGCGCCGACGTCGTGGAAGCGGGCCAGCAGCGCGGCGAGCGTCGACTTGCCCGAGCCCGACGGGCCCACCAGCGCGGTCACCGTGCCGGGGGCGAGCGTCAGCGACACGTCGTGGATCACCGGCAGCCCCGGCCGGTAGCCGAAGGTCACCGCGTCGTAGCGGACCTCGCCCGCAGGCACGCCGGCCGCCGG
>CAZDSL010000238.1:2857-4950 GCA_964507655.1 uncultured Mycobacteriaceae bacterium
CCGGCCGCCGGGGCCGGCGCGTCCAGGGAGACCAGCTCCGGCTCGTCGAGCACCGCCTGGATGTCGCGGGCCGCCACCAGCGACGTCTTGAGGCCGGAGAGCCCGTAGCCGATGCCCAGCAGGCGCGCCCCGAACATCGTGCCCAGCAACAGGAACGGCAGCATGTCCGGCACCGTGAGCCGCCCGACGGCCACGAACCAGGTGCCGACCGCGGCGATCAGCCACAGGAACGTCGTCGGGCGCGTGGCCAGGTCCATGACGGTCTTCGTCCTGCCCAGCGGCCACTGCCAATCGTGCAGGAACCCGATGTACCGGTCGAGGCTGCGGCGGAAACCGGAGGCCAGCACCCCTCCGAAGACGCGGATCGCGGGCTGCGCGTCCAGGTACTCGGCCGCCTCGGCGTTCATGCGGTCCGCCCACCGCTGCGCCAGCAGGATCTCCGCCTGCGACTGCAGCACCATCCGGTACATCGCGAACAGGTAGACGAGCACCGGCACCAGAAGGAACAGCGCCAGCGCCCAGTCCACGACGAACAGGTACACCAGGACGGCGAGGGGCGCGACGAGTGCCGCGGCCGCGTCCAGGACGGCGTGGGTGACGAGGTAGTGCAGCGAGAGCGTGTTGTCCTGCACCACGGTCTTGATGGCGCCGGAGCCCCGGGCGTCGAACCAGCCGAGCGGCAGGCGGGCCAGCTTCGCCAACAGACGGCGGCGCAGGCCCCGGGAGAACCGGCCGTCCACCGCATGCAGCCACAGCAGCAGCGCCGACTCCAACACCGTGCCGGCGGCGAGCAGGACCACGGCGAGGATCCCCACAGTCCACAGCGCCGACGGGTCGGCACCGGCCAGCAGCCTCCGGCCGAGCTCGGCCAGCAGCACGTAGGGCGCGAGCTGCAGGACCGTCAGCAGCGCCTGGGCGACGCCGGCGGCGATGAGTACGTTGCGCAACGGCGCGAGGAGGCGTCCCGCGCCTCCCGCGCGCCACCGTCCCCGCGGCGGCTCGGCGGGCGAGGCCGGGGTGGTCGGGGTGGCCGGGGCGGCGGTGTCGGCGGGGGCGGCGTCGGGGGATGCCGCGCCGGCATCCGGGTCGCGCCGGGTGCCCATCGCCTTGCCCTGCGCCCAGTAGGCCTGCGCGTGGATCTCCGACTTGGGGAAGCCGAATTCCTTGAGCCGCTTGCGGATCTCCTTGAGCGAGCCCGACTCGGGGGTCGCCCACGCGTACCAGTCGCTCCAGTCGCGCGCCTCGAGCGCGTCGGCCAGCGAGGACGGGCCGGCCCGCCGGACCCACCGCGTGCGCATCCGCGGGTGGGTGCCGAGCGGGATCTCACGGTCGCGCGGGTCGTGCTCCTCGAGGTACAGCTCGACGGGGATCTCCCCGGGCACCGCCGCGAGGATGGAGTTGATCGCGGGGATCGCGGCCGCGTCGCCGATGAGCAGGTAGCCGGCCGGCGGCTCGTCCGCGACCTCGAACGGCCGCGAGCCCATGAACACGAAGTCGACGGTCATCCCCGGCTCGGCGCCGGCCGCCCACCGCGAGGCGGGCCCGGAGGGTTCGTGCAGCATGAAGTCCAGGGCGAACCCGCCGTTGTCGGGGTCGGCCTCGGCGAAGGTGTAGCCGCGCTGGAACTCGCGTCCGGCGCCGTCCGGGAACCACCCGCGCACCCAGGACGCCGCTCCGAGGTGCACGTCGTCGAAAAGCGTGGGCGAGTGGAACCGGATGCGTGTGCATGTCGAGCTGATCTGCTGCACCTCGCGCACCGTCGCCTGATGGTCGCGCGCGCCCACCGCGCGCATGACCGCGCCGCCCACTCCTCGTGACACGTTCACCTCCGTTCGGGACGGTCGATGCTGCTCGCGCTCCGCGGCGGTCGGCGCGCCGGCGATGGCCCGACGGTGGCCGCCGGGACCCGTGCACCCCGCCCGGAGCAAGTTAGCTGAGGCTAAGATAACCACAGACGTGGCGGGCGCGGCAATGCACCGGCCGTGTGAGCGCCGCCCCGCCCCTCACGTCACGTCGGGCAGCCGCAGCGGCGCGAGCTCGGCGAACCGGTCGCCGGGCCCCGGGTTGGCCGCGTCGCACGCCCCGCCCAGGTG
>CAZDSL010000239.1:0-4939 GCA_964507655.1 uncultured Mycobacteriaceae bacterium
CGGTGGCGGTGGCGGCCGCGGCGGGGCTGCACGTGTCCCGCATCGACGGGAGCCCGCTGCACTACAACGCCGAGGACCCGTGGCTGCCCGACCTGCTCATCTGCCGGCCCGAGCTGGCGCAGGAGGCGATCGCGGCGGCGGGGGTCTGACGGGCTGCGCCCCCCGCCGCCGCGCCTCCGGCACCTACACTCCCGGCGCGAACTCCTCGAGCATCTCGGTCACCAGCTCGGCGATCTCGGAGCGCTCGCTGCGGTGCAGGGTGATGTGCGCGAACAGCGGGTGCCCCTTGAGCTTCTCGATCACCGCGGCCACCCCGTCGTGCCGGCCGACGCGCAGGTTGTCGCGCTGGGCGACGTCGTGCGTGAGCACCACCCGCGAGCCGGTGCCCAGGCGCGAGAGCACCGTGAGCAGCACGTTGCGTTCCAGCGACTGCGCCTCGTCGACGATGACGAACGCGTCGTGCAGCGAACGCCCGCGGATGTGCGTGAGCGGCAGCACCTCGAGCATGCCGCGGGCGACGATCTCCTCGATGGTGTGCGGCTCGGCCAGCCCGTCGAGCGTGTCGAACACCGCCTGCGCCCACGGCCCCATCTTCTCGTCCTCGCCGCCCGGCAGGAACCCCAGCGTCTGCCCGCCCACCGCGTACAGCGGACGGAACACCACCACCTTCCGGTGGCTGCGCCGCTCGAGCACGGCCTCGAGCCCCGCGCACAGCGCCAGCGCCGACTTGCCGGTGCCGGCCCGGCCGCCCAGCGAGACGATGCCCACCGACTCGTCCAGCAGCAGGTCGAGCGCGACGCGCTGCTCCGCGGAGCGGCCGCGGATGCCGAACGCCTCGCGGTCGCCGCGCACCAGCCGCACGCGCTTGTCGGCCGTCACGCGCCCGAGCGCGCTCGACGACTCGCCCACCAGCCGCACGCCGGTGTGGCACGGCAGGTCGCGGAACTCGTCGGCCTCGAGCACCCCGTCGGCGAAGAGAGTGTCGATGTCGCCGGACGGCACCTCCGCGTCGACCATGCCCGTCCAGCCGCTCGCCGCGACGTCCTGCGCATGGTATTCGTCGGCGGGCAGCCCCACCGCCCCCGCCTTGACGCGCAGGGGCGTGTCCTTGGTGACGAGCGTGACGCGCTGCCCCTCCGCCTGCAGGTTGAGCGCGCAGGCCAGGATGCGGGCGTCGTTGGTGTCGGCGCGGAAGCCCGACGGGAGCACGGCCTGGTCGCTGTGGTTGAGCTCGACGCACAGCGTGCCGCCCGACTCGCCGATGGGCAGCGGCACGTCGAGCCGCCCGTGCTCCATGCGCAGGTCGTCGAGCAGGCGCAGCGCCTCACGGGCGAACCAGCCCAGCTCGTGGTGGTGTCGTTTGCCCTCGAGCTCACCGATCACCACCAGCGGAAGCACCACCCGGTGCTCGGCGAAGCGGACGACCGCCCACGGATCGGACAGCAGGACGGAGGTGTCGAGGACGTAGGTGCGAGTGGTCACGTCGGTCTCCTGCACCCGCCCGCAGCGCGGACGGATGTGCTTGCTGGGCCGGGCGACCGGTCCGCCTGCGGGTGCGCCGCCGCGGGGCCGGGTGCCGGGCCCCCTCCGGTGTGCACGCGTGCCACGGATTCGGACCTCCCGGACGGGCGGCTTCCCCGCCGCCCGATGCCTCCGACGGTACGTGGTCCACACCACACCGAGGTGGACCGACACGCACCCTCGCGTGGCCGGCAGGTGAACGCCGGGCCCGGTCGGCGGGCGGGTGCGGGGGCCACGCGGCCGCCGGGTGCGGGAGCCGGGTGCTGCGGTCACGCGGCGGCCCGGGCGAGCTCGGTCCGCCACCACTCCACGGTGGCGCGTGCGCCGTCCTCGAGCGGCGTCGGCGACAGCCCCAGCAGCGACTCGGAGGCGGCGGAGTCGATGACGAACGGCGCCGTGAACTGCGGCATCATCTCCGCGATCTCCCGCACCGAGGGCATCGCGGCGCCGAGCCCCCGCAGCGCCCAGGCCGGGATCGCGCCCACCTTCGGCGCCGGCACGCCCGCCGCGGACGCGAACGCCTCGGCCAGCCCGCGCTGCGTGGGCGCCGCCGCGGTGGGCGCGTGCAGCACCGTGTTCCAGGTGCCGCTGTCGGCGGACGCGGCGATCATCGCGGCGGCCAGGTCGGGCACGAAGGTGAACGAGTGCGGGACGTCGGCGCGGCCGAGCACCGAGACCTTGCGCCCGGCGAGGACGCGCGGCACCATCCGCTCCCCCGCGTGCGAGGTGCGCACGTGCGGGCCGTAGAAGTCGGAGGCGACGACGCTGACGGTGGCCGCGGGGTGGGTCTCGCGGGCACGGAGCAGTTCGGTGCGCACGCCGTACTTGCCGCGGCTCGCGTTGCGCGGGGTCCGCTCGGTGAGCGGCATCGCCGACAGGTCGTACGAGTACAGGCTCTCGGGGAACACCACGGGCACCCCGGCGTGCGCGGCCGCGTCCATCGCGATGGCCTCGGCTCCGGGAAGCTCCCGGCGCCACACCGCCGCGTTGTAGTCGCTGCCGTGGATGCAGTGGAACAGGGCGCGGGCCCCGTCCATGTGGCGCGCGAGGACGCCAGGGGCCGCGACGTCGGCGCGGATGCGGTCGATCAGCGGATGCTCCGGCCCGTTGCCTGAACGGGTGAGCAGGCGCACGGGCACGCCGTCCTTCGCGAGCTGCAGGGCGACGGTGGTGCCGACGGGGCCGGCACCCGTGACGACGGCGGGCGATGCGTTCATGGCGGATCCTCTCCTCGGGGCAATCGAGAGCACTGCTCTCGCATTCCAGAGTGGGCTCGCGGCCGCCGCGTGTCAAGAGCAGTGCTCACTTTTGTTGACGGTGCTCTCGCGATGCGGCAGGCTGGTGCCGTGACGGGTACCCCGCGCGAACGAGCGCGCCAAGAGACGATGCGGCAGATCGTGCAGATCGGGCGCGAGCACCTGGCCGCCGCCGGGCCCGCCGCGCTGTCACTGCGGGCGGTGGCGCGCGACCTCGGCGTCGTCTCCTCCGCGGTGTACCGGTACGTGCGCAACCGCGATGAACTGCTGACCCTGCTTGTCGTCGACGCGTATGACGAGCTCGGTGACGCCGTCGACGCCGCGGTGGCCGAGGTCGGCGGTGCGGGTGGGGGCGGCGGTGCGGGTGGGGGCGATCCGGCGGCGCGCGCACGGTTCTTCGCCCTGGGACGGGCAGTGCGCACGTGGGCGGTGCGGGAACCGTCCCGCTATGCGCTGCTCTACGGCACGCCCGTCCCCGGCTATGACGCTCCCGGCGAGCAGACCACGACGCCCGGGACGCGGGTGATCGTCGCGTTGATGACGATCCTCGCCGATGCCGGCCGGTCCGGCCGGTCCGGCGCCGAGTCTGTCGGGGCGGGACCGGATGCGCAGGCCGCGTCGGATGCCTGTTCCGCACCGGATGCGCAGGCCGTGCCGGATTCGCTCGCCGCCGACTTCACCCGCATACGCGACGAGTTCGGATTCGCGCTCACCGATGATGACCTCGCGCGCGGGGTGCTGGTCTGGGCGGCGCTGTTCGGGGCGGTCGGGTTCGAGGTGTTCGGGCAGTACGGGGAGCACACGTTCACCGACACTGCCGCCCTGTTCGAACTGCATCTCGCGCACCTGGCGGACCTCGCGGGCCTGTAGCGGGGGGCGCGCCGACTCGCCGCGACTCGCGCGCGGGCGGCAGGCCGGTGCGCAAAATGCAGTCCGGTGCGCGAACGGCGACGATCGACACCGCACACGCGAACCATTCCACCCCTCGCGCACCAATTCCAACAATCCCGCAGAATCCGCGCACCACACTTCCTCTCGCGCACGCAATAGCACGGCATCCACCACAACACGTGCGCGACACCACCCACGACCCGCCACAACAAGTGCGCAAAATACAGTCCCGTGCGCAAAAGGAAGACCCGTGCGCGAAGAAAGGCCAGGACCATCACGAGCCGGTGCGCAAAATGCAGTCCGGTGCGCGAACCGGAAATCGGTGCGCGGGAGGAGGGCGCGGCAAGACACACCACCGCCGGCCCCAGCGCCGTCTCCAGGGCCGGCATCGATCTCCACGGCCGCCCCGGCCTTCCCAACGCCGACGGCCCGCGCCCCGGTTCCGGGGTGCGGGCCGTCGGTCGGCAGTGCGGTCAGCCGCCAGCGCCGTCAGTCACCAGCACGGTCGGCAGCGCGGTCGGCAGTGCGGTCAGCCGCCGGCACCGTCACCCACCAGCGCCACCAGCCCGCCCGGTCACCAGCGCCACCGCTGATCGCCCACCTAGATGATCTCCAACCTGGAAGACCGCCTCCCTAGACGATCGTCCAGTCCTCCAGCCCCTCGTACAGCGGGTAGTCCTGGGCGAGCTTCGCGACGCGGGCGCGCAGGGCGTCGACGTCGGCGTTCTTCCCGGCGGCCAGCGCGGTGCCGATGATGTCGGCGACCTCGGCGAAGGCGGCCTCGTCGAAACCGCGCGCCGCGAGCGCCGGGGTGCCGATGCGCAGGCCCGAGGGGTTCATGGGCGGGCGCGGGTCGAACGGCACGGCGTTGCGGTTGACCGTGATGCCGACCTCGTGCAGCAGGTCCTCGCCCTGCTGGCCGTCGAGCTCGGAGTTGCGCAGGTCGACCAGCACCAGGTGCACGTCGGTGCCGCCGGTGAGCACCGTGATGCCGTTGCCGGCCACGTCGGAGGCCGACAGGCGCTCGGCCAGGAGCCGCGACCCGGCGAGCACACGCTGCTGACGCTCGGCGAACTCCTTGGACGCGGCGATCTTGAGCGCCACGGCCTTGGCCGCGATCGCGTGCATGAGCGGGCCGCCCTGCTGGCCGGGGAAGACCGCCGAGTTGAGCTTCTTCGCCCACTCCTTCTTGGCGAGGATCATGCCCGAGCGCGGCCCGCCGAGGGTCTTGTGCACGGTGGTGGAGACCACGTCGGCGTGCGGGATGGGCG
>CAZDSL010000240.1:0-4922 GCA_964507655.1 uncultured Mycobacteriaceae bacterium
TCGCCCGGGGCCGCGGGCGGCCGGCCCGCCAGGTAGTGGTCGGCGGGGCCCGGCGCGGCGGGGTCGTAGGCGGCGCCGATGCTGGGGGCGCCGCCGGTCTGCACGGGCGTGCCGTCGGCGGCGACGAGCACCACGGGGCCCGAGACGGTGGGGCTCACCGAGGCCGCGCCGGGCAGGGCGGCGATGCGCGCGGCGTAGTCCTCGGGCACGCCGCTGCCGCCCCGGTCCTCGGCCGACACCTGCACGTCCACCCCGCGGGCGACGCCGGCGAAGATGCCGTCGAAGGCGCGGTGGAGCGTGTCGGTGAACACGAACGAGCCGGCGATGAACGCCGTGCCCAGCACCACCGCGAGCACGGTGGCGGCCAGCCGCACGCGGGAGGCGGCGAGGTTGCGCAGGGCGACGCGCCGCATCGCCCCGCCGCGCAGCCCCGCGCGCGCCGTCATGGCGCCTCGTCGGCGCGCGCGGCGTCCAGGTGCTTCATGTGCTCGAGCACCGTGTCGGCGGTGGGATCGTGCAGCTCACCCACGACGGCGCCGTCGGCGAGGAAGACGACGCGGTCGGCGTACGCGGCGGCGTGCGCCTCGTGGGTGACGATGACGACGGTGGCGCCCATGTCGTCGACGGCCGCACGCAGGATGCCCAGCACCTCGGCGGACGCCCGCGAGTCGAGGTTGCCGGTGGGCTCGTCGCCGAAGATCAGCTCCGGATCGCCCACCAGGGCCCGGGCGCACGCCACCCGCTGCTGCTGGCCTCCGGACAGCTCCGAGGGCAGGTGGGCCAGGCGGTCGCGCAGGCCGAGCGTGTCGACGATGCGGTCGAACCGCGCGCGGTCCACCCGGCGCCCGGCGATGTCCACGGGCAGCGTGATGTTCTCGGCCGCCGAGAGCGTGGGCACCAGGTTGAACGACTGGAACACGAAGCCGATGCGGTCGCGCCGCAGCGCCGTGAGCTCCTTGTCGCCGAGCCCCTCCAGCGCGGTCCCGCCGATGACCACGGAGCCGCTGGTGGGGGAGTCGAGGCCGGCGAGGCAGTGCATCAGCGTCGACTTGCCGGACCCGGAGGGGCCCATGATCGCCGTGAATCCGCCGCGCGGGAGGGTGAGGTCGACGCCGTGCAGGGCGCGCACGCGCGTGGCGCCGTCTCCGTAGACCTTGCCCAGGCCGATCGCGCGGGCGGCGGGCGGCGGGGATCCGGTGGAGCTCATCGCGGCGGGGCGGGGCACCGGCGCCTCAGTGCACCGGGCCGGTGAGGTGCTCGCCCGGGCCCTGGCCGGGCTCGTCGGGGATGGCCGAGTACTCGCGGAACGCGCGCTGCAGCGACTGCAGGCCGTCGCGCATGGGGGCGGCGTGGGGCCCGAGGTATTCCGCCGACTCGGTGATGAGACCCGCGAGGGCCTTGATCAGCCGGCGCGCCTCGTCGAGATCGCGGCGGGGGCTGGCGGACGGGTCCTCGTCGGCGAGACCCAGCTTCTCGGCGGCGGCGCTCATGATCATCACGGCGGCCCGCGAGATCACCTCGATGGCCGGGATGGAGGCGAGCTCGCGCACGGAGTCTGCGTCCTGGTCGCCGGGGTCGCCGGCCGGGGTGGACTGGGTGTCATCGGTCATGCCTGGTAGCATTCCACTCACGACCGCCCCCGGGCCAACCGGGGGCAACAAGTGGAGTCCCGCTCCCACCGCTCGGCGACTGTACCCGTGGCCGCTGTATCCGTCCGGACCGTGTCCGTGCGGAGACCGCCCCGGGTGCGACGGCCTCGCGGTCCGGTCCGCCCCGCGCCCGCCGCGGGGTCCACGCCTCGCGCCGTGCCTGCGGCACGCTCGGGCGCGGTCGGTGCCGTCCGGCGCCGCGGAACGGTCGGTGACGGGCCCCTGACGGTCCCGGGTGCGCACCCGGGTGGCAGGGGCCTTCGTGCTGAGGTGAGGCGCCATCACGCCGGTACCCGCCGGCGGTGGGCTCTGTGGTGTTGCTCGCGGCCGTGTGGACTACGCAGTACCTACCGAGGAGGCCCCATCAGCGCTGACAACCGCATCAACGACCGCATCCGTGTACCCGAGGTCCGTCTCGTCGGACCGGGCGGAGAGCAGGTCGGGATCGTGCGCGTCGAAGACGCCCTCCGGCTGGCCATGGAGGCCGACCTCGACCTGGTCGAGGTCGCGCCCACCGCGCGGCCGCCGGTGTGCAAGATCATGGATTACGGCAAGTTCAAGTACGAGGCCGCGCAGAAGGCCCGTGAATCGCGCCGCAATCAGCAGCAGACGGTGATCAAGGAGCAGAAGCTCCGCCCCAAGATCGACGACCACGACTACGAGACCAAGAAGAAGAACGTCGTACGGTTCCTCGAACAGGGCTCGAAGGTCAAGGTCACCATCATGTTCCGCGGCCGCGAGCAGTCGCGTCCGGAGCTCGGCTTCCGGCTGCTGCAGCGTCTGGCCTCCGACATCGAGGACCTCGGTTTCGTCGAGACCCCGGCCAAGCAGGACGGCCGCAACATGACCATGGTCGTCGCGCCGCACAAGAACGCCAAGGTGAAGGGCCAGGCCAAGCCCGAAAGCGGAGCACGGGCCCGCCGCAGCGCGGCGCAGGCCGCGCCCGGCCCGGATGCGCAGGGGGCCGGCGCCTAGCGCGCCGGCGTCCACCACCGACAGGACCATCCCGTCCGGGGGCACTGCCGTGCCCTCCGCCGGGGACCAACACTGAAAGATCGAGGATTCCATGCCCAAGGCCAAGACCCACAGCGGCACCGCGAAGCGCTTCAAGGTCACCGGCAGCGGCAAGCTGCGCCGGGAGCGCGCCAACCGTCGCCACCTGCTCGAGCACAAGTCGTCGCGGCGCACCCGCCGACTGGCCGGCACCACCGACGTCCACAAGAACGACACCGCCCGCGTCAAGCGCCTGCTCGGCAAGTGACCGGCCGCCGCTCCCCGCGGCTCCAGCCTGAAATTCCCACCGGGCGCGCAGGCGCCCCCTAGTTCGACAGGATCATTCAAGTGGCACGCGTGAAGAGGGCGGTCAACGCCCAGAAGAAGCGTCGTACGGTTCTCGAGTCCGCCAAGGGCTACCGCGGTCAGCGTTCGCGGCTGTACCGCAAGGCGAAGGAGCAGATGCTCCACTCGATGACGTACTCCTACCGCGACCGCCGTGCGCGCAAGGGCGACTTCCGCAAGCTGTGGATCGCGCGCATCAACGCCGCGGCCCGCGCCAACGACATGACCTACAACCGCTTCATCCAGGGCCTCAAGGCCGCCGGCGTGGAGGTCGACCGCAAGAACCTCGCCGAGCTCGCCGTGAGCGATCCCGAGGCCTTCGCCGGCCTGGTGGCCACGGCCAAGGCCGCGCTGCCCGCCGACGTCAACGCGCCGGCCGGCGACGCCGCCTGACGCGGAGCACGGACACCGCTGTGGATCCCCGGACGGCGCACGGCGCCTCCGCGCGGGACTCCGGCGGCCCCACGCGGCCCGCGGAGGCGCTCACCGAGCGCACTCCGCGGGTCGTGTCGGCTGTCAAGCTGCACCGCGCCGCCGAACGCCGCCGCCGCGGGCTGTTCCTGGCGGAGGGCGCGAACGCCGTGGCGGCCGTGCTGGAGCCGGGCGGCCCCGCCTGCACCGAGGTCTTCTTCACCGCCGAGGCAGCCGAGCGGCCCGGCCTGCACGAGCTGATCGCCGGGGCCGCGGCCCGCGGCATCCCCGTGTTCGAGGTGACCGGGCGTGCGGCCGCGCGGCTGTCCGACACGGTGACGCCGCAGGGCGTCGTCGCGGTGTGCCGCCTGCTCGACACGGCCCTGCCGGAGGCGCTGGGCGAGGGCGTGCCGCCGCTGGTGGCGGTGCCCGTCGACCCGTCCGATCCCGGCAACGCGGGCACGATCATCCGCATCGCCGACGCGATGGGGGCGCGCGCCGTGGTGCTGGCCGGCGACGCCGTCGACCCGCACAACGGCAAGTGCGTGCGGGCCTCCGCGGGCAGCGTGTTCCACCTGCCCATCGCGCGCGAACGCGACACCGCCGCGGTGATCGCGGCGCTGCGCTCGCGCGGCGTCCAGGTGCTGGCGACGGCCGCCGACGGCGAGGTCGACCTGGACACCGCCGACGACCTGCTCGCCCGCCCCACCGCCTGGCTGTTCGGCAACGAGGCGCACGGGCTCGACCCGGCCGCCGCGGCGGCGGCCGACCACCGTGTGCGCATCCCCTTCGGCGGGCGGGCCGAGAGCCTCAACCTGGCCACCGCGGCGGCCATCTGCCTGCACGCCACCGCCCGCGCGCAGCGGCGTGCGGGCACCCGCGGCTGACGGGGCGCCGCGGGCGATCCCATAAACTCCGGTGGGTGCCCCGGCCCCCGACGCGGCCGGCGGCCCCCGTCCCCGGCACCGGGCACGCGCGCGACGACCTTATGAGGAGTGGTTTCCACAGTGGCGAACGAGACCGGCCCTGCCGCTCAGGCTCCCGCAACGCTGTCCGACTACGCGGAGGAGCGGCTGACGGCCGCGGCCGAGGCGGCGGAGGCCGCGTTCGCGGCCGCGGCCGGCCTCGACGCGCTCGCCGAGGCCCGCCACGCGCACCTCGGCGAGAAGGGCGCGCTGCCCCTGGCGAAGCGCGGCCTGGGCTCGCTGCCCAAGGCCGACCGCAAGGACGCCGGGCGCGCGGTGAACATGGCGCTCGGGCGCGTGAACAAGTCGTACCAGCAGCGGCACGAGGTGCTGCTCGCCGAGCGCGACGCCGCGGTGCTCGTCTCCGAGGCCATCGACGTGACGCTGCCGTCGGGCCGCCGTCCCGAGGGCGCCCGGCACCCGATCACGCTCATCGCCGAGCAGATCACCGACGTGTTCGTGGGCATGGGCTGGGAGGTCGAGGACGGCCCCGAGGTGGAGGCCGAGCACTTCAACTTCGACGCGCTCAACTTCCTGCCCGACCACCCGGCCCGCACCA
>CAZDSL010000241.1:0-4915 GCA_964507655.1 uncultured Mycobacteriaceae bacterium
CGACCGGTCCGCCGAGCATCGCCGGCGGGCGCGTCCCGGCGGCGGTGGCGTGGGTCACGCGCGGCGCGGCGCGGGCGACGGCCGGCGTCCCGCCGGCGGGACTTCCGTTACCCTGGGCTCCTGTGTCGAGCGATATAGAGGTGAAGCGGGAGGCAGGCGCGGCCGCGTCCCGCGGCGAGTACGACCTGATCGTGGTGGGGTCCGGGTTCTTCGGGCTCACCGTGGCCGAGCGCGCCGCGTCCGAGCTGGGCAAGCGCGTGCTGGTGCTGGACCGCCGCCACCACATCGGCGGCAATGCCTACTCGGAGGCCGAGCCGCAGACGGGCATCGAGGTGCACCGCTACGGCGCGCACCTGTTCCACACCTCCAACAAGCGGGTGTGGGACTACGTCAACCGGTTCACCACCTTCACCGGCTACCGGCATCGCGTGGTCACCAACCACAAGGGGCAGGTGTACCAGTTCCCGATGGGGCTGGGCCTGATCTCGGAGTTCTTCGGGCGCTACTACACGCCCGCCGAGGCGCGCGCGCTCATCGCCGAGCAGGCCGCCGAGATCGACACCAAGGACGCCCAGAACCTCGAGGAGAAGGCGATCTCGCTGATCGGCCGCCCCCTCTACGAGGCGTTCGTCAAGAACTACACGGCCAAGCAGTGGCAGACCGATCCCAAGGAGCTGCCGGCCGGCATCATCACCCGCCTGCCGGTGCGCTACACCTTCGACAACGGCTACTTCACCGACACCTACGAGGGCCTGCCCACCGACGGCTACACCGCGTGGCTGGAGAACATGGCCGCCCATGAGCTCATCGAGGTGCGGCTGGACACCGACTGGTTCGACGTGCGGGACGAGCTGCGCGCCGCCAGCCCCGACGCCCCCGTCGTCTACACCGGGCCGCTGGACCGCTACTTCGGCCACAGCGAGGGCCGGCTGGGCTGGCGCACCCTCGACTTCGAGGAGGAGGTGCTCACCGACTGCGGCGACTTCCAGGGCACCCCGGTGATGAACTACGCCGACGCCGACGTGGCTTACACCCGCATCCACGAGTTCCGCCACTTCCACCCGGAGCGCGACTACCCGTCCGACAAGACGGTGATCATGCGCGAGTTCTCGCGCTTCGCCGACCCCGACGACGAGCCGTACTACCCGATCAACACGGCGGACGACCGCGCCAAGCTCGAGGCCTACCGCGCGCTGGCCAAGGAGGAGACGGAGCGCAACGCGGTGTACTTCGGCGGGCGCCTGGGCACCTACCAGTACCTCGACATGCACATGGCCATCGCCAGCGCCATGAGCATGTTCGACAACCAGCTCGCCGACGCGCTGGGCGGCGCGCGGGCGGGGGACGGGGCCTGATGGCGGCCGCGCAGGCGTTGCTGCAGCGCATCCTGCTGCCCCGCGGGGGCGAGCCGCTGGATGTGCGCACGCTGTACCTGGAGGAGTCGGCCACCAACGCGCGCCGGGCGCACCCCACGTCGCGCACGTCGGTGCGCCTGGGCGTCGAGTCCGAGGTCTCCTTCGCCACCTACTTCAACGCGTTCCCGGCCAGCTACTGGCGCCGGTGGACGGTGCTCGAGGCCGTGGTGCTGCGGGTGGAGGTGCGCGGCGCCTGCCGCGTCGACGTCTACCGCTCCAAGGCCGACGGCAGCCGCATCCACGTGGAGGGCCGCGTGGCGGGCGCCGCCGACGCGGAGGGCGCCGCCGGCGAGGGCGCCGCCGGGACCGCGCACGTGCTCGAGTTCACGGTGCCGCTCGACCCGTTCGAGGACGGCGGCTGGATCTGGTTCGACGTCACCACCGCCGGCGAGGCCGAGATCCTCTCCGCGGGCTGGCACGCGCCCGTGCCGGCGCCGGGCCGCGCCGCGGTGGCGCTGGGCATTCCCACCTTCAACCGCCCCGCCGACTGCGTCGCCGCCCTGCGCGCCATCGCCTCCGATCCGCTGGTGATGGACGTCGTGCAGACGGTGATCGTGCCCGACCAGGGCACCGACAAGGTGCGCGACAGGCCCGACTTCGCCGAGGCCGCCGCCCCGCTGGCCGGCCGCCTGCGCATGTACGACCAGCCCAACCTGGGCGGCTCGGGCGGCTACAGCCGCATCATGCTCGAGGCCGTGAAGAACACGGACTGCGAGCAGATCCTGTTCATGGACGACGACATCCAGATCGAGCCCGATTCGATCCTGCGCGCGCTCGCGTTCTCCCGCTTCGCCAAGGTGCCCACGCTGGTGGGCGGGCAGATGCTCAACCTGCAGGAGCGCAGCCACCTGCACACCATGGGCGAGGTGGTGCGCCGCGACATCTTCATGTGGGGCGCGGCGCCGCACGTGGAGTATGACCATGACTTCTCGACGCGCCCGCTGCGGGACCGGGAGGAGTCGAAGGACCTGCATCGGCGGATCGATGTCGACTTCAACGGCTGGTGGATGTGCATGATCCCGCGGTCGGTGGCCGAGGAGATCGGGCAGCCGCTGCCGCTGTTCATCAAGTGGGATGACGCCGAGTACGGTCTGCGCGCCCGCAAGGCCGGCTACCCGACGGTGACGATGCCGGGCGCGGCGATCTGGCACATGGCCTGGTCGGACAAGGACGACGCCATCGACTGGCAGGCCTACTTCCACCTGCGCAACCGCCTGGTGGTGGCCTCGCTGCACATGGACGGCGACCATCGCGGCCTCATCCGCAATTCGCTCAAGGCCATGGCCAAGCACCTGTTGTGCCTCGAGTACTCCACGGTGGCCATCCAGAACCAGGCCATCCGCGACTTCCTCGCCGGCCCCGAGCACATCACGTCGATCCTCGAGTCGGCGCTGCCGATGGTGCGCGGCATGCGCAAGGACTTCCCCGACGCGGTGGTGCTGCCGTCGTCCACCGAGCTGCCGCTGCCCTCGCACGCGGGCGTGGGCGCGGTGGCCGAGCCGGCCAATCCGGTGGCCAAGGTGGCGCGCCTGGCGAAGGGTCTGCTGCACAACGCCCGCCCCGCCGACCCGGCCGCGCACACCACCCCGCAGCTCAACGTGCCCACGCTGGACTCGCGCTGGTTCCTGCTCTCGCAGGTCGACGGCGTCACCGTCACCACCGCCGACGGTCGCGGCGTGGTGTACCGCCAGCGCGACCGCGACAAGGCCCTCGAGCTGATGCGCGAGTCGCTGCGCCTGCACCGGGAGCTCTCGGCGCGATTCCCGGAGATGAAGCGCGTCTACCGCGAGGCGGCGCCGGCCATGACCAGCCGCGAGAGCTGGTCCCGCGTGTTCGAGGGATGGGAGACCCGTGTCGTCGAAGGATGACCTCTTCGCGGCGGCCGCCGCGGCCGAGATCCCCGTGCTGGCGGCGGTGCAGGACGTGCTGATCGACCGGCCCGGGGTGCTCGCGACGGCGCGGGGCATGTCGCACTTCGGCGAGCACGCGCTGGGCTGGATGGCCGTGTCGGCGCTGGGCGCCGCGGTGGACCGTCCGCGCCGCGGCCGCTGGCTGGCGGTGGGGGTGGGCGCCGCGGGCGCGCACGCCGCCTCGATCGCGATCAAGCGGCTGGTGCGCCGGCCCCGCCCGCAGGATCCGCTGGTCCGCGTCGGCGTGTCCACGCCCAGCCGGCTGAGCTTCCCCTCCTCGCACGCCACCTCGTCCACCGCCGCGGCGCTGCTCATCGGCCGCGCCGGCGGGGTTCCGGTGGCGGTGGCCGTGGTGCCGGCGATGGCGCTCTCGCGGCTGCTGCTGGGCGTGCACTACCCGTCGGATGTGGCCGTGGGCACCGCCGTGGGCGCGCTGAGCGCGGTGGCGGTGGACAGGCTCCGGCATCGGGTGCCGGTGCTCCGCGACGCCGCGGAGCCTAGGGTGTCGGAGTCGGAAGGAAACAGCACACGATGAGCGAACCCAGCGCCGATCACCTGGCCGGCCTCGAGCCGGTCGAGGAGCCCACGGACGCCCAGGCCGTGGCGGCCGCCGCCAAGGTGCCGGGCAACGTAGTCACCGGGCTGATCAAGGCGATGCGCCCGTGGCAGTGGATCAAGAACGTCCTGGTGCTGGCGGCGCCGGTGGCGGCCGGCAACGTCTTCGAGCTCGACGTGCTCGGGCCGGTGGTCCTCGCCTTCGTGGTGTTCTGCCTGGCGGCCTCGGCCATCTACCTCATCAACGACGCGCGCGACGTGGCCGCCGACCGCGCCCACCCGGTCAAGCGCTACCGCCCCATCGCGGCCGGGGTGCTGCCGGTGGGCGTGGCGTACGCCGCGGCGGCGGTGCTCATCGTGGCGGCGGTGGCCCTGTCGTTCATCGCCAACTACCGGCTGGCGATCGTCGTGGCCGTGTACATCGCGGTGCAGCTGGCGTACTGCTTCGGGCTCAAGCACCAGGCGGTGCTCGACATCTGCATCGTCTCCTCGGGCTTCCTGCTGCGGGCGATGGCCGGCGGCGTGGCCGCCGAGATCGAGCTCTCGCAGTGGTTCCTGCTGATCATGGCGTTCGGCTCGCTGTTCATGGCGGCCGGCAAGCGCTACGCCGAGCTGCAGCTGGCCGAGCGCACGGGCGCCAAGATCCGCAAGTCGCTGGAGGGCTACACCACCACGTACCTGCGGTTCGTGTGGACGCTGTCGGCCACGGCCGTGGTGCTCTGCTACGGCCTGTGGGCGTTCGAGCAGGACGCGGCCCACGGCGGCGTGTGGTACGTGATCTCGATGATCCCGTTCGTGATCGCCATCCTGCGCTACGCGGTGGACGTCGACGGCGGCGTGGCGGGCGCCCCCGAGGACATCGCGCGGCGCGACCGCGCCCTCCAGCTGCTCGCCGTGGCGTGGATCGTCATCGTCGGCATCGCCGCCTATGTCGTCCCCCACGTCTGACGGACGCGGGACCACTCCGCCCGGCGCCGTGTACACGGCGCCGGGCTCCACGCCGTCCAGGAGGGCGGCACCGGCGCGCCGGCGCGG
>CAZDSL010000242.1:0-2723 GCA_964507655.1 uncultured Mycobacteriaceae bacterium
GCCCGCGGCACCGCCCGCGGAGGACGGCGCCGCGGCGGCGGAGCAGCCCGCGTCGATCCTGCTCGACGTGGTGGTGGGCGCGCTGCGCGGCCACGACTACCGCGCGCACGCGGTGTGGCTGCCGCCGCTGGCGGCCGCGCCGGCGCTCGACGCGCTGCTGCCCGAGCCGGGCTCCGACGTTCTCGCGGTGCCGCTGGGCCTCGTCGACAAGCCCTATGATCAGCGCCGCGACGTGCTCCGCGCCCGGCTCGACGGCGCGGGTGGCAACGCGGCGATCGTGGGCGGCCCGCAGTCGGGCAAGTCCACCGCGCTGCGCACGCTGGTGCTCGCGCTGGCGGCGCTGCACTCGCCCGGCGAGGTGCAGGTGTACTGCCTCGACTTCGGCGGCGGCACTTTGGCGGGCCTGTCCGGCCTGCCCCATGTGGGGTCGGTGGCGGGCCGCCGCCAGCCCGACCGCGTCCGGCGCACCGTCGCCGAGCTGACTGCCCTGCTCGACGAGCGCGAGCAGCTGTTCGCGGCGGCGGGCGTGGAATCGATGGCCCAGTACCGGGCGCTGCGGCGCTCCGGGCGGGCGCCGGCGGAGGGGCGGCCGGGCCGCTACGGCGACGTCTTCCTCGCCGTCGACGGGTTCGGCACGGTGCGCGAGGCGTTCGAGGCGCTGGAGCCGCAGATCCAGTCGCTGGCCGTGCGCGGCCTGTCCTACGGCGTGCACGTGGTCCTCACCGCCACCCGCTGGGCCGAGCTGCGCCCCGCACTCAAGGACATGATCGGCACCCGCATCGAGCTGCGCCTGGGCGACCCGGTGGATTCCGAGATGGACCGGCGCCGCGCTGCGGAGGTGCCGGCGGGCAGGCCCGGCCGCGGCCTCACGCGCGAGGGGCTGCACCTGCTCACGGCGCTGCCGCGGCTCGACGGCGCCCGGTCGGCCGACGACCTCGCGGCCGGGGTGGCCGACGCGGTGGCGCGCGTGCGCGGGCGGTGGCCCGGGCTGGAGGCGCCGCCGGTGCGCATGCTGCCCGCGGATCTCCCGCGCGAGCGCCTCGTCGCCCTGTGCGGCCCCGGCCGTCCGCGGATGTCGGTGCCGCTGGGCATCGACGAGGCCGCGCTGGCGCCGGTGTCCGTGGAGCTCGAGTCGCAGCCGCATTTCGTGGTGTTCGCCGACGGCGAGTCGGGCAAGACCACACTGCTGCGCACGCTGTGCCGCGGACTCGTCGAGGCCAATACGCCGCAGCAGGTCAAGCTCATCGTGGCCGACTACCGCCGCACGCTGCTCGGCGAGGTCGACGGCGAGCACCTGGCCGGCTATGCGAGCACCGCCGAGACGCTCGCCGCGATGGTGGCGCATCTGGCGCAGGTGCTCGCCGCGCGGCTGCCGGGGCCGGAGGTGACGCAGGCGCAGCTGCGCGCGCGCAGCTGGTGGACGGGGCCGAGCATCGTGCTGGTGGTGGACGACTACGACCTGGTCGCCGCCGCCTCCGGCAACCCGCTTGCGCCGCTCGCCGAGTTCCTGTCGCAGGGCAAGGACATCGGATTCCACATGGTGGTCGCCCGGCGCACGGGCGGCGCGGCGCGGGCGCAGTTCGACCCGGTGCTGGGCCGGCTCAGGGATCTGGCCTCCGACGGCATCGTCATGAACGGCAGCCGCGACGAGGGCGCGCTGGTGGGGCCGGCCCGGCCCGGCCCGCTGCCACCCGGGCGCGGCGTGCTGGTGAGCCGTGCGGGAGGGCAGCGATTGGTGCAGGTGGCGCGGTCCGATCCGGCGCCGCCCGAGGCCGCCGACGGCGCCGCAAGGTGAGCGCGCGGCCTGTGGATAACCCGGCGCGACGGGCGTGCACCGGCGCCGGGCGCATGTAGTGTCGAAACCGTTCGGAGGGGACGGTTCCAGTGGGGGGAATCTGATGACTGACCTGACCGCATCTGTCGACCACATCCGGTGGTGCGCGGGGGAGTTCGCACAGGCCGCGCGCGGTGTCGCCGCGGCGGAGCCCGGGGGCTCGGCCTCGGCGGCCGCGGCGCTGTCCCCGGTGTTCGGGGTGCTCGGCGGCGATTTCGTCGCGGCCTTCGCGGCGGCGCACGGGGCGCACGCCCGGGGCGTCGCGGGGCTTGCGCAGGTGCTGCACGGCGCGGGCCGCACCGCCGCCGGCATCGCCGACGCGTACGCGCTGCACGAGCGGCGCCAGGCCGCGTCGCTAGGGCACGAGGAGGCCGCGCTGTGATCGCGCAGGCGCTCGCGCAGCCCATCCAGGATCTGATCGACCAGTCCGGCACCGGCCGGCTCGGCGCCACGGGTCAGGACGCCGCGCTGCGGTGCTCGTGCCGGGGCATCGATTCGGCGCTGCAGTCCGGCGCGCTCACCGAGGGCGGCGTGTCCGCAGGCTGGCAGGGCATCGACGCGGAGGCGGCGGTGCGCACGGCGACGGCCGCCGCTGCCGCGGGCGCGGCGCTGGTGCGGCAGGGCGACGGCATCGCCGCCGTGCTGGGCGAGGCGGCGGCGGGGGTGGAGCGTGGGGTGGGCGAGCTCGGCGGCATCCTCCAGTCGTTCCTCGCCATCGTCGCGGGCGAGGGACCCGCGCTGCTCACGCCGGCCGGCCAGGTGGCGGTGGTCGCCGCGGCCGCGGGGCATCTCGAGCAGGCGCTGGCGGTGGTGGCGCGGATGCGCAGCGAGCTCGACGCCCACGCCGCCGCGATGGCGCAGTACCTGCCCGAGGTGCCGCTGCCCGCCG
>CAZDSL010000242.1:2823-4901 GCA_964507655.1 uncultured Mycobacteriaceae bacterium
GGCGGGGCGGCCGATGCCCTGGCTGGCGCGGGCGGGCAGGCGGCGGACGGGCTGCACCGGCTCGCCGCCGACGCCTGGGGTGAGGTGAAGGGGCAGGTGGACGCGCTGCTCGGCGTGGACGGCACCGGCGCCGGCGGCGCCACGATCGGCGGGGACGCGGCCGACGGCGGCGGCGACGACGGCGCGTCCGGCCCGCCCGGGTGCACCTGCCCCGCCTGCGCCGCGGCCGGCCCGGGCGGGGTCGCGCCGGCCGCCGGAGACGCCGCGGCGGCGGCCGCCGGGTACACGGGCGACGGTGTGGCGGTGACGCTGCCGGACGGCGACGTCGTCACCGCGCCCAACGAGCGCGCGGCCGACGCGGTCCGGGCCGCGCTCACCCAGCGCGGCGTGCCGTACAGCTGGGGCGGCACCACGCCCGGCGAGGGGCTCGACTGCAGCGGCCTCACCCAGTGGGCGTACGGGCAGGCCGGAGTCGACCTTCCACGGCTGGCCCAGGAGCAGACGGTGGGCATGCCCGTCGCGGCCGACAGCATCGCCGCGGGCGACCTCGCCGTGTGGGACGGCCACGTGGCGATGGTGCTCGGCGACGGTCGGATGATCGAAGCGGGCGATCCCGTCGCGATCAGCCCGGTGCGCACCGCCAACGGAGACATGGCCTTCCGCGGCTTCTACCGGCCCACGGCCGCATGAGCGCGGCGGTGAGGGGTTCGGGCGCGTGGGGCGCCGGGCAGGGGGTGGCGCCGTGCAGCGCGGCGCCCGGCGACGACGGCACGGTGTGCGCCTCGGATCGGGCGGGCGCGGTGCGGGTGCGGGTCACCCGCGCCGGGCTGCCCGTGCACGTGCATCTCGACGACGATCTGCCCGCGCGCTGCGCGCCGCAGGAGCTTGCCGCGCGGGTGCTGCGCGTCTGCTCGACGGCGGCCGCCGCCGCCCAGGCGCGCCTGCGCGACGAGCTCGCTGCGGCGGGCATCGAGCAGGCTGCGCTGGAGCGCGCCGGGCTGCCGTGCGGGGCGGAGGCGGCCGGGCGCGCGGCCATCGAGGGGGAAGGGATGCCGCGATCGTGGCTGGTGAGGGCGTGACGGGCGGGCAGCAGTCCGCAGTCGAGCGGGCCCTGCGGGCGGCCGGGCAGCTCCGCGACGCGATGGATGCGCTGCAGAACACGGGGGGCGCGGGGGCCAGCGAGGACGGCCTGGTCCGCGTCGAGGTCGACAGCCTCGGCGCGCCGGCCGGGCTGCGCCTGTCGCCCGCCGCCACGCGGCTGCGCGGCGGCGACCTGGCCGCACGCATCGTCGAGGCGTTCACCGCGGCGCACGAAGACCTCGCATCCCGGCACCGCGCGGTGCTGGATGCGCTGCCCGGCTGGGACAGGCCCGCCGGCGGATGAGAGCGAGGCGCCGGGAACCGCCCGGCGCCGTGGGGAGGCGGGGCCGTACGGCCCCGCGCACCGTGAAGGGGAGGAACACACCATGGCATTGACTGCCGACGTCGAGGTGATGCGCGCGTCCGCGCAGGGGGCGATGGACGCATCCGATCAGATGCGCGCCACGCTGGGGCGTCTCAACGGCACCGTCGAGGGGGTGGCGGCCTCGTGGCGCGGCGACGCGCACACCGCCTTCTCGGGGGTGATGGCCCGCTACCACTCGAGCATGACCAAGCTGCAGCAGTCGCTGATCGAGATCAGCGAGAACATCAAGTCCAACGGCGCGGGCTACGCGGGCGCGAGCGCCCAGCATGCGCAGGCGATGCAGCAGGCGGGCGGCGCCCTCAACCTCTGACCGGCCGCCCCGCCCGCACGGCGGGGCACCCGGTGTGACGGCCCGGTGCACGGCACCGGCGACGAAAGGACCAGACCATGACCATCCACTACAACTTCGGCGGCATCGCGCAGGCGGCGTCGGAGATCGACGGCCACGTGGCCGCGTTCAACGGGCACAAGCAGGAGCTCGACGGCAACGTCCGCACCCTCCTCGCGTCCTGGGACGGCGATGCGCAGGCCAACTACCACCTGGCGCAGTCCCGATTCGACGAGGCGTATCTGGAGCTCACCCAGGTGCTGCAGGTGATCAGCCGCAAGGTCT